>NZ_JANFYJ010000010.1:0-192910 GCF_024460495.1 Hungatella sp. SL.1.14
ACCAAAAACAAAAAACTACATAATCAACGTCGTGGCGAATCACTACATTCGCTCTTTTGTTATGTGATTTTTTATTTCAAGTCCATTATACACTATCTTGGCCGATTTGCGAAGTTTCCTAGAAAGTAAAAAATCCCTCAGAAAAATACCGCTTTCTGGGGGAACTCTTTTTGCCGCAATACACATAGTTTCATTTCTCTGTTAACACTATCCTATGCCAAAAGTAAAAATATCAATAGTTTGTTATCTGCTTTATCTGACTTTACTTAGAACTTCCCAGTCTTCGCCGCTTCCTCAATTGAAACGATGAAAGGCTGGTTTACCAGGGGTGGGGTGTTTGTGCACTATGAGTGTGCAATTGTGCATTACTGATAGAAGTTCACAGCTATATAGAATTCATTTTAGATATCAATTCCAATAACGTAAATAGGTACTTGAATTGCACTTTTTATATGTGGTAAATACTTAATTACTTTTTCATAAGATAAACTTCCGTCCCACTTTAACCTATAATTACTTTTTAAGTATTTTTGCATTTTATTAGTTGTAACTATATATACACCAAAATCTATATTGTCTAAATTTGAATATGAAGCAATCTGCATTTTCAATAAATCAATTCCAATAAATGAGGCATGCCCAAATTGTACTTCAACACCAATTCTATCCTTTAAAAAATCCATTTTTGCATACGCAGCTTCTTCACTTGAAAATACAGGAGCCTGACGTTGCCAGCCTTTAGCAACAAATAATTCATCAAGTATTTTATTTAAATTAGGTCTGCTCAATATTGTTAGATCTTTACAGGCTTCTAAAATAACTTCTTCCATTTCAGTTTTTAAATTCAGTCTACCATTGAATACTTGTTCTGCGAATCTATAAGAATATTTAACTAATCTAACACTCATCTTTTCCCCCCTAATTAAATAATATATACCAACACTTATTGTAATTTCCGCTATATAAAATTATTCAGTTGTCTTCTTTGTAATAGTATAGCACAGAATTTAAAAAGTTTCACCAACTGTGAAAATTAAAGAAATCCCCTGTATCAAACACCGCACTAACCATAAATGGCTAGTGCGGTATTAAAATACTATATATGCAATTATTTAGAACTTTCCAGCCTTCGCCGCTTCCTCAATAGAAACAGGAAACCTTGATTTTTAGCCATTCTTTTATCAAAAGTATAGGAATATTCAAGAAGTAAACGACATTTCTACACCTTTTTATACACCGTTTCACCCTGTAGTACATTATTCGAATTATCAAGGATCTTTTCTCCATTTGAATCCTGAAGAGGGTCAAGAAACGAATATCGCTCCGGATAATCGGCAAATGCTGTTCCCACAATCTGCGTCCCGTCCGCTTTATGAGCCGTATAACCTCTTAGCAAAGCTTCCTCTGTTATAGTATCATCGGTCAGGTCTATGAGGGTCCTACCGCTGTAAACAACTTTATTTGTAGCCATTTAAGCCTCCCTCCTAGCCGATAGTTACCGTAGTACCTCCAGCGGGATTCTCGCTTTCGTTATATGGGATTGCTTTGACTGTAACCTGCGATAAGTAGTTATATCCTTCCTCAGAATCCGGAAGCACTGTCTGCTCCTTTGTAGAAGGTGTAACTGTCTTTGCCTGTGGTTTGGCATCTTCCGTACCTGACATAGAACCTTCTACACCAAGCAGAGTAATACCCTCTCGAATATTATCCGGAATGATTTTCTCTTTTTCTGCTGCCGAAATCCCAACTTTACCAGAACCATCGTGATGTCCCTGCGGAATGGTGTACTCTTCATCCTTTGAAGAAATTGTACCTGTCACAGCTCCGTTATTCTTCATGGTTCCCGTCAGTTTCTGACCTCGTACATACGCCGTCTTCCCCTGAAGGATTTCAGCAACAGCAGCCGTTGCATCGGATGAGTCTACATCAAACTCACAAGTACCTGTAATCGACTCACCCCCTTTGTCATGGGCGGTAAAACCGGAAAGAATCTTATCAGCGGTTACGGTATCTCCAGTCAGGTCGATCAACGTCCGTCCACCGTAGATTACTTTATTGATAGTCAATATTCTCCATCCTTTCTTTGAAAATAAAAAAAGAGAGCAGTTTACCGCAACTCCTCGTTGTTACTCATTTTTATTTGCCTGTTTAATAATCTGATTTACATAGGTACTGAGGCCAGCCATTAAAATTCCCTGAACAATTGCGGTAAATATAGCCAATGCAATCTCCTGACCGCTCCCTAAGGGACAAGTAGCCATAACCCAAATCCCGCAAAGAACGATGCCGCCGGCACCGAGAATCAATGGAATATACTTGTCCTTGATTGCCTGTGTCTGCTTCAGGCCCATGCCGCAGAAATACAGAACAATCGCTACAACGATTAACTCAGGCTGCACATAGTTCATAATCTGTTCCATCATTTTAATTCCTCCTACTGATTTTCTTGAATATAGGTTGATTTGTGAATGGGCAATTTATTGATCTCCTGCATGACTTTCTTAGCTGAGCCATTTCCACCCATCTCTTCATAAGGTTTATAGAGATAATCATGCAAATTTTCATATTCATCCTGCGTGATCCATCCCCGTTCGATGTAGGACATTCCCAGATAGATAATTCTATCGTGGGCAAGACCGATCAACATCTGCGTCCTCACATCTTTTTTCTCACTTTTCTTCTGGATATATGCCCAAAAACCAGAAGAAGCGACGACTGCACATACAATCGTCGCCGCCATTTGAAACCATGGTTCCATTCCAGCATCCTCCATGTCTATTCGATTTTATCGGTTATAATCATTCGCTTATCGACAATCTTAATCGACTTTTCAAATAAATTCTCAAAGAGACCTATTAAATTTTTCCGTTGTTCTTTAGACAAAAGCTTATAGAAGCCTCCCATCCAGCCTCGAAACATATTCTCTACGTTTTCATACGAAATCTCCCCATTCTTCACTTTGCCAGCGAGTTTCTTGAGCTTTCTTCGCATCGTAGTAACCCGCTTTGGGTTGATTCGTTTGATTACCCTTCCGGAATCTGTTAGTCTATATTTTATTTGCAGAAATTTATAAGTGCTGGAAATCTTCACAATTCGAGTTTTCTTCTTATTGATATGAATTCCGTACTCTTCTGCAATCCGATGAATATTATCAAGCAAATCAATCAGTTCTTCTTTGCTCGGATTCATGATGTACCAGTCGTCCATGTATCTTCCGTAGAACTTCTGGCTTCTTACATACTTGACGTAATTATCAATCCGATACGGATAATAAATCCCAATGACTTGTGATAGCTGGTCGCCGATATTTACCGATTTCTCCATCCATTTTTCGCCCGTCAGCTTGGATTCTGGAATATTCCTATACTCCAGCTTATTGAAGGTATCGGATATACAGTTGGCGTATTCCTCATCCGTCATATAAGAAACATCAATTTTGAATCCATCGAAAATCTGTGTCAGCAGCCAGTCAATAAATTCATCGTCATCAAACAGCTTTAAGAGTTCCCGTTTGGCAATCTCGTGAATGATATTGTCATAAAATTTGGAAAAATCTCCGAACAATATCCATCCTTCATTTCCATACAACCGATAGTATTTACGAAGATGAACTTCGAACCTGTCCCGCTGGTGGGAGATACCTCTTCCTTTAATCGAGGCGCAATTATCGTAGATAATATGCTTCTTCACTTCCGGAAGCAAGACTTCATCGCATAAGACGTGCCTAATAATGCGATCCCGAATTTGAATACTTGTAATAGGTCTTACTCGGCCTCTCTCAAACAACGTGAATTCCTGTGTCGGTCCATTTTGAAGGGTCCGATTCATCAGATCATCTTGAATGGAAAAGATATACCGAAGAAAATTCAGCATGAATTTCTGGGTAGTCTCCTTCCATTTGCTGGTTTTGACAGAAACCTTGTAAGCCCTATACAAGTTGTTGGCGTCACAGATAATCTCCTCATAGTTCATAAATCATTCACCGTGATAGCAATACTTACCGTAGTAAATTGCGTCCGGCTTTGCTATTTATCCGTTCGGAAAGGACAATGTCTCCTTCTCTGTTGGTTAGGCAGAGAATCCGGACGAACTCCATTAGAGTTCGAAGCGTTGTTGTAGTTCGTATTGCCATTGTTGTTCACATTAGCGAAATTAGCCGAAGAAACGACGCATAAATTAGACATTACCCTCTTAACTGTGACTTGATTCGGTTATCTCGTTGACGCCACTTCTTTATCAATCCGATTTCTCGGTCGATAGCTTTAACATAACGACTGTAGAGATTAACGTCCACTTCGAATATCTCAACGATTCGTTGCAGCTCTTTTAAAAGCTGCTCGCAGTTTACTATGGCTGTATTCTGATAATCTCTTCTTTGTTCATACTCGTGTAGCGTAGTTGGATAGATAGAGTTTGCTGCTCGAACATTACTGGTCAGCATAGAAGCCAACTGATCAATACGATTTTTGTAGTTCAGCATCAAATATCTATACCTTGAAAAATCTTCTGTCGCATCCTTTCCGTGAGCATATCTTACTCGGACAAGCTGATCCAAGTCTTTCACTCCGAAACTACGCTGCATGAAATCAATCAACATATCATGTAATTCGATGGAATATGTAATTGCTTCGAATTTAGATTCAGTCCGATCACTCACAAGAACACTCATGCATAATCCTTGTCTGTGATCTCTTTGAATTCTTCTTCCGTAATCCAGTTCTTTTTCACTGCATTCCGAACCCGTACTTCATTCCACATACCCAAATTGTAGTAGCGTTTTACCTTGTCGTAATTCTTGCTATGTTCCATAACTGTTTCCTCCTTTTATAGTTCGATTTCAGACATCATGGCAACATATTCGATATCTGACTGCATTTTAACAAAGGCCAGCTCTGTTTCTGGAACCTCCCGCAAGACAAACCAATACTTGTCATTGACCTTGGTAATCTGGACAAGTTCCATGTTCATGTGAACTTCATCCTTTTCTCCATCGTTGATTGTTACGATCGAACAATTTCCGTCAAAAACGGACTCATTGATTTCCGATGAAGATATAAAGTTATTACCGTTCAACCTCAAATTATCAAGAACAGTTTCATCGGACAGAGTAATCTTATAAATCTTATCCTCCATTTTGATTCACACCTTTCATTTAGATTTTTCTTTTTTTATAGCACAGATTGTTGTCACCTGTGTACGGTTTTCGTGGGGGCACAGGGCCCCTGGATTCAGACTAACCAATAGCGAAGACCGGACGAACCCCAAGAGAGTACGAAGCGCCGGTGCAGCCCGCAAGGCCACCGGCGTCCACATCAGCGAAATCAGCCGAAGAAACGATATCTCTGAGCCAGAACGTTGCACGATTTGAGATCATCTTCGGAACCACCGTAAACAAAGCAAGCTGCGTCTTTCCGATCGTATAACGGTTCACAACGACCGTACCATCTCCTGCCGGAGTAAAGACAAGGCTTCCGTACATCATAATTTCATTCGGAAGTTCCAGCGTAGAATCAAACCAAGCACCAGCCGAAGGATATCCATTCGAAACGGCGTTTGTCAGATATTCACGGTGGGTGAGAATCAAGTCACCAAAGGCACTCGCCGCCAACGTTTTCGCCTGCGCCAGATTCTTGGTGTACATTTTAGAACCAACATAGCCGCCGGTTGTGATGTTCGTCTCATTCATCTGTGCGTTGTAAAGAGGTTTATCCGGCATGATAACCAGATGGGGCGTGGTGAAAGCCGTATCGCCGCAATTATACCAGTAATCAAAATCTACGATTCTCCATGTATAGCTGCCGATAGACCAGTAATCTCCAAGGAAAAATCCTTTGAAGGTTCCGTTCTTGATATTTGCCTTCTGGTCGTCTGTAATAACGCTCCCCAGATTTTTTCCTCTGTAAATCATGCGGCGCTGCTCCTTCGGAACAAAAGCGTCCAGAATTGCAAAGAGTGCATCGTCCGCACCAATCGCTTTGTTCCCTGCTGCGGTGCCAATCAATAACTTATCATCCGCAGACAACGTATTGATTTGCGTAAGTTCCGACAGATTGACGCCGGAAATGAAATCCTGAGAACTGGTAAGCCCAATCAAGGATTTAATAAAATCAGTCACCATAATTGTTTTGGTTCCATTGTTACCATCAATCAAGACGATGTTGCTTTCATCTAGTGTCTGGACCTTCTGATAATCCGTAATTTTCATCTCGATATGTCCTCCTTTTACCTAATACAAAAAATAACGCGGCCATCAATTGGCTGTCCGTTGCTATCCAGAATTAAGGAGCTGGAATATGCACGCGCCACAATCGGGTCCACGTTACTATCAATGATAGTTCCTTCTGATGAATCGAGAAGATTATCGTAATTCTCGTATCCATTGTCATAAAGATTGTTGTATACGGTGAATTCCGTCCGAATCCCCTCTACAATTTCTTCAAGAATCGATGTCCTTTTTTGTAACTCTAATATCTGGTTTGCCAGATTTGCTTCTACATCCTTCGAAAGAGTATCCTTCAACTGCTGGAACCACTCATCAAACAATGCCTGAGCATTTTCTCTCCATGCAGCCATTTCAGATGTATTATTGTTTGTGTACTCGTTAAACCAGGTCGCCCATAACTGTTTCCAGTAAGCACTTGTTTCCTGCATATCTGCCGTTTGAGCAGCATACCAGTCGTTCCATTGTTTTTCCCATGCCAGATAAGATTTCTGGATTTCTTCCGTCTGGGTGCTGAACCATTTTGACCACTGGTCTTTCCAGAAAGCATTTGTCGCTTCCATATCAGATGTCTCTTTTTCATAAAATGCATCCCACTGGTCTTTCCACTGAGCAACCAAGGCGTCAATGGACATTTTCTCCAGTGGAGCTGTTACGAACGGACACTCCGATGTACCAACAGCATTGGTGATATTCGCCTGACGGATGGATGTAACGCCAGAATTTACCCGAATATAGGCCAATGGATACTGCCAACGGTCGGTCGTGCTAATCATTGTTGGTTTCGCTGGATTAGTAGCTGGCGTACCTTTGATGATTTTAATCGCATTTGCACGAACAGATTCACGAGCATCTACTTCCAAAACAACCACATCAATCCGATTTAGAATAACTTCCGATTGTGGTACAGTCAAAGGAAGCAAGGCGTCATTCAACGTCCATGTATGATTAAACCAAGCTCGACCAATTCCGACATTCACCATCATGCCAGTAGACTCTTTCACCATCATAGCAGTCCCAACATGCTGCAAAATGCCGTCACGTATGATCCCGTCAAAAATGCTTGACATTTGAATGGCATCGTATCTCCGATCTTTATTCTTTGAGTTATAGAACCCATAAGTGACACTCATTTTTCTTCACCCCTTTCCTGCTATTCTACGGTAACGAATGTCGGATACGAGTCGAGTCCTTCTTTGCTTTGAGAGCGAATGAATTCCGTTACCCGAGCTTTCCCCTCAATTCCGTATTCATTCACAATCTGTACCATATCTCCTAAGAAGAAATCCTCTCCATATCGGTACATCCTCGTTGTTTCAACCTTTCCTTCGAAAGATTTAGTTAAAACATTCTCTGCCAAGTTCTCCAAACCTCTTTGGGAAAGCTGCGCTTTATACTCAGCATCTGTCAGAGTTTCGTTATCTACGGTCGAAGAAACATCTCTGGCATCTGTGTAAAGTTCCCGTCGCTTCAAACCTGTTCCAGCTCCGGACGAGCAAGCCACGGTCGTAGTTCTCCGATCAGCCCCCTCTCCCTCTCCGGCAACCAAAGTGACTGTTTTCAAAGTTTTCTTTGATTCCAGATAATTGGTATTGATCACATTCTCAAATTTAGGAGAGAAAATGACATAGGGATTAGTAAACTGATCGTAGGAACGGTCTGTGCCGGCGTAGAGTTTAAAGACGAATTTGTTATCATCAGATAGTTTGATTCGGAAACCAATATTCTTAGAATCGCATAGCTTTTTTATAGCATCATACAGATTGTCTCCGGTAAACTGCGCGTCTACCGTCAGTCCAGTAATCGCTGGGTCTGTAGAAGCCTCGAATATCAGTCCTTCCACCTTTCGGGAAGCATCAGAAGGATTGATGATGTTCTCATCCAGCAGCTTTTTGATTCCATTTTGAAAGTTTCCGCTCAGAATCGTTTGCTTCCAAATGATGCGGCGTTCCAGAATGGATTCCAATGACCTTCCAGTGACCGTGAAGTGGTTTCCGTTTTCAGCATCAGACTCGATCTTTCTATCCTCGACAATCATAGTCTGGTCAGATTCTTTCAGCCAGAGATAGTAGTCATCTTTCAGGATTTCAAGAACAGAATCGTTGATGCTTGTATATACCTCAAAATCTCCATAGGCGGAAAACCGCTCCGTCCATATCAATGACTCAAAGGTATCAAGCACAGAAAGCATTTTCAGAGAAGTATCCAGAACAATCAATTCCATAACTATGCCCCCTCAAACGCCGTTCTGTTTTCAATCTTAAACTGCACGTTGGTTGTTCCTTCTTCAACCACATAAGCGAAAATATTATCGCCTTTTGATAGCTGAAACCAATCGGAATCTTTGTCAAGGCAGTTTAAAATATTAGTGTAGATACCGTTTCGAAGAAGCGTGATTGATTTATCCCCTTTGATTGTTGAGATAATGATTTCATCGCCAGCAACCATTCCAGAACCAGTTAGCTGCTTTAATTTATCAGTATCAATACGCATTACCTCTCTCGTCCCGGTATTGTAAATCGTGATGTTTCTCACATTTCCAATGGCATGGATGGTAATCACAACCCCGATCTCGGCATCACCGGAGTAATATACCGTCTGCTCGGTTTCATTCTTAATCTCGCCAAATTCAATCAAGGACTCGGTTAAAGATTCATTCGAAAAAGCGAACTCAAACAGAGGTTCCACTCCATAGAAGATAGTGGTATTAGTTCCATCCGGACCAGCAGAATAAAAATAAGGATCAGGACACACGATTGAAATCTGCGTCGTCTCATCGCTGCTGAAAATATCTGGTTCATTTGATTCCACATAACCATAAGTCTCACAAATACGATTATCAGTCTCTATGAGAAGTGTTACTTTCTTCTTTATCGGAAAGTATTTGTAGGAGTCATGTCTTGTGTCTTCAATCTGAGGATTAAACATCAGTTTCAGAGACATAACGATATTTCTGGAATTTACTCTTGCCGAGTTATACAGCGATCCGTCATTCGTAGAGATTTCGGTCGTGTTAATATCTGCCTTGCTCGGTCCCAATCCGCTGATAGATTGAACAGCGAACCCGGATTCCTCCGGGAACGCTAATTCAAATCTTTTTGATTCGCCCAAGTAATTAGTTACAGTTACTGCTCTAATCATGTGTTACCCACCAGCCCTTTCATCGCCGAAAATTGATTCTTTGTCTGCCGATAAATATCAATTCTCGACAGAGCTTTAGGCGAATAATTATTTTGCGTGAATTGATAGGTATTTCCCGTAGGAGAACTTTCTCCATTTTGAACTTCCATTTCAGAAACACGATCATTCATCCCAGTGCTGACAGATAATGCCTGATTTCTGCTAAACAAAGTATTCAGCCTTCCGGTCCCTGCTTCTACAGCGGATAGGTCAAGAACCGGTCGAATGGTGGGCTGAACATCCATGTCTGCATCTACATAGTCTGCAATCTTGGAAATGATGTCATTCAGTCCATCGATAGAAGATCTGGCAATTTCCCGTCCAGCCTTTCCAGCCTTGGAAACATTGTCAATCAACGCATTTATGAAGCCGACTCCTGCAAAGTTACCGATTCCATAAAAGCGTTTAGAAGGAGAATGCTCGTCCAATTCGTCTTCCGCTGCTTCAGCGGCTGCGGCTGCCATAGCTCTTGCTTTTGCTTCTGCTTTCCAGGTATTTTCGCTGATACCATCACAGAAACCATCGACCAAGTATGAACCGGCAGATTTGAACTGACTATAATAGTCTTTGATGGCAGTTACAGAGCCACTCAGCGTAGTTGTAAAAGCTGTTCGGAGTTCACTATCTTTGCTTCTCACACCGGCGATAAACTTAACCATGCACTCTCTACCAGTCGAGGTAAACTCCGCATATTTATTTTTAATCACCGTAAGACAAGCGCTGATAATGTTTGTAAACGCCAGCCTCGCACTACTGTCCTGCGATCTGACGCCGGCAATAAGCTTCACCATCGTCTGGGTTCCAGTTGACGTAAATTCCCCGTACTTATTTCGTATTGCAGTCAAACAACCGCTAACGATATTGGTAAAGGTTGTTCTGGAAGAACTATCCTGAGACCGTACACCGGCGATAAACTTAACCATAAGTGTAGAGCCACTGGTTTGGAACTCTCCCTGTTTCCCATTGATTGCCGTCAGCACAGCCTGAACCAGCGTAGTGAATGTCGTTGTCAGTTCGGATTTCTTCGCATTTGCGCCATTGATGAAGGATGACAACATACTTGAAGCTGCGGCTGTTACTTTCGATTCTGCATTATTGAATGCATTGATAAATCCGGTTACACCGGTTTCGCCAAGCGTTGTCAACGCAGAGCTGAAGGAAGTCATACCGCTTGTATCCAGACCAACCATCCCATTTGCCATACTGACAAGCCGGTTTGTCTGGGTAATCACTCCGGACAACAACGTCGTATCAATACCACTGATGCTGTTGTAATAATTACTGAAATGAGAACCGAACGAAGCCATATCGCTACCGAAGCTGGAAAGTGTCATATCATCGGAGAACCATCCGCCTTCTTTTGGAAGACTTTTCTGAAGCTCAACAATGGATGTAGCAGCATTAGTTGTAGTGGTAACGATGTTCGCATCCACATCTTTCATATAGTCGGAATATTGTGCGAAGCTCTTACCAAAGGAGACCAAACTTGTGCCAAAAGCAGCAATATCATTGTCTCCGGTAAACCAACTCACCAATCCACCTGTATTCGGTAACGTATTCGCCAACTCAACCACTGCTTTGCCAGCCGTTGCGGAGTTCGTAACGGCCTCCACATCAATGCCCGCAATCGCATCAGAGTAGGATTTCATCGCTCTGCCAAATGGCACCAACTTCTCCCCGAACGTGTCCATGTCGTTCTCTCCGGTAAAGAAGCCCACGACACCGCCACTGTTGGGAACAGTATTTGCCAATTCGATTAAAGCCTTTCCCGCAGTAGCAGATTCCACGATTACATTCGCATCCAAACCTCTTACCGCCTGAGAGAACAGCATCATCGCCTCGCCGAACGGTACAAGCTGCTCGCCAAACGCATCCATATCATTTTCGCCAGCAAAGAAACCTACCACGCCTCCAGAATTCGGAATTGTGGTTGCCATTTCAGCCATAGCCTTTCCTGCGGTAGCAGCATTCGTTACGGTATCTGCATCTAGTCCTCTTACGGCATTTGCAAACCCCATCATTGCTTCGCCAAATGGAATAAGCTGGGCGCCGAAAGCACTCATATCGTTCTCACCCGTAAAGAAGCCGATGACTCCTCCGGAATTCGGAAGGGTTGCCACCATCTCCGCAAGTGTCCTTCCCGCCGTAGCCGCATTTGCCACCAATTCCCCGTCCATACCAGCAATGGCAATAGAGAAATCTCGCATCGCTTCACCAAATGGAACGAGTTGAGTAGCAAAGTCGCTCAGAGAAGATCCTCCTGTAATCCAGGAAGTCAATCCGTTCAAAATATCGGCAGCGGTCAGAATAAGAATTGTTTCTGCCAATGCTTTTACGCCATCCAGCATAGAAGGATTAAGCTGTGTAGCACCTTCGATAAATGGCTGCACATTCGTCATAAACGCAGAAAGATCTGAACCAATTTGAGGGAATTGACTTGAAACTCCAGACATGAAACCGCCGACAATTCCGCCAACAAATTGACCGATAGCCGTACCAATTCCCTGCAATAGATTTCCGCCCTCACCGATAAGCCATTCCAATCCCGGAATCTGAGCCAAGGCACCGACAGCCGCCAGAACCAATGCCAACTCTGCAATGACTGCTCCCATCCCGAGAACGCCAAGCATGGCTCCTGGTACCAACGATGCCACTGCACTAAGAGCAAGCATGATTGCTGAAAGCAAACCAATTCCAGCGATTCCTTTGATGAGTACATTTACGTCAATACCACTCAAAGCATCGATTACGCCATCAAAGAAAGCCATCAGCAGCTCCACACCGGCTACAATCAGTTCTGGCAATTTTGTCGTGATAGCCTGGATAATTCCGATCAGAATATCGAATAACTGCTCTACGATGATCGGCGTATGCTCAACCAGAGCCGAAAGCACACTGTCAACCAAGACAAATAGTCCGTCCACGACTGCTGGAACAGCCGTAACCAAAGCCTCAACTGCTGCAAGTACCAATACTGTAAATGCCTCGGCAATAGCCGGTCCCCCATTTGCAATTACTCCTGCGAGAGAAAGGATTCCTTCGCCTATCGCTTCAAACAGCAATGGAATCAGACTGAGAATACTGGATACCGCCACTACAAGGGATGCCGCTCCCGCTGCTCCGGATACTGCCAGAGCAGAAAGTCCAGTGGAAAATGCGAGAATACCAGCACCTGCGGCCAGACATCCTACTCCCAATACGGCAATAGCGGCTGAAAGTCCTAAAATAGCCGGAGTCAATGGTCCTAATGCCACTCCTGCAACACCGAGAACGGTGAAAGAGCCGGCCAGTGCCACCAACCCTTTGGCGATGCTCTCCCAAGACATATTCCCCAATGACTTGAGAACCGGGGTAAATATCGCCAATGCAGAGGACACGGTAAGAACCGCTGCCGCACCCGGAAGTGCAGTTTTCATTGCGTTGAGTGCCACAACAAGAATGGTCATGGAACCTGCAAGGGTTACCAGTCCTCTGGCAATTTCATCCCAAGACATTCCGCCCATATTTCGAACTGCTTCGCCAATAATGAGTAATGCTGCACCGACCTCCACCATTCCAGTCGCTTTCGACATCATTCCTTTTGGAAGTAGATTCATCGCAACCGTTACAGCAGCCATAGAACCAGCCATTGTGGTAAGACCTCGTCCAATCTCCCCCCATGTCAAGTTCCCCATCTTTTCCACTGCTTCCCCAAACACGAGCATAGCCGCCCCAAGAATTGTCATTGCTGTAGCGGTAGAAATCACATGCTTCGCATTGGCTGTCACTTTGGTGAATACCGCCAGTTCGGTAAGAACCACCGCAACCGCAGATAATCCCTTCAAAAGAGTGGAAATATCCAAAGCACCAAATGCTCCAACCGCATTCGCCAGAATATTGATGGACGCCGCAAGAAGAACCAAACCAGTTCCTTTCAGAACACCCATCCCATCCAAATCCGTAGCTTTCAGGAACAACGCCAGTTCGGTGCAAAGAACGCCGACTCCAATCAGACCTTTCGCCAAAGAGCCTACATCCAACGCTCCCAAATCTTCAACTGCTCCTACAAGCACTCGAATCGCTGCTGCAAATACTACTAAACCAGCAGAACCTTTTATCAACCCCTTCGATGTTTTGGAAAGAGCTGTCGCAGATGCTACCAGAATAGCGGATAACCCGGCAACGCCAACCAATCCTTTCAGAAGCTCATCCCAATCCAAACCGGATAATTTCTGAACTGCGCCTGCAAGAATAAGAACAGCGGTAGACATCCCAATCATCGCAATGGTCAACTGTCCCATTCCTTTGATTGCCGCTCCGTTCATTATCTTTTCAAAGATGGCCATTGAACCAAGCAGTTCGACGAACAGAACACTCAAAGCTCCCAAGGACGCATTCAGCTTTTCGGAATCAACCAGGGATAACGCCACAATCGCTGCGGTCAGGATTGCCATAGCTCCGGCAATCTTCAGAAGAGTGCCAGCTTTCAGACTTGACTGCCATGCTTCAAGACTCCCCTTAACTCCATCCAAAATATCTTTGAATGAACCAAGAATTCCGCCGCCGTTTTCGGTGATTTCCGATAGAGAGTCAATAAACTTTTTCACCCCGATTAGAATTGCAGAAAACAATCCGGTATTGATTAAATCCAAAATTGGGTCAAAACTTGCGGTATCAAATGCTGTGAGAATTGCTTCCCCAAGGTTTCCAAACGCATTTGCGACAATGGAACCCAGCTTCAATAAAACAGGCGCTGCCTTCTCGACAATCCCAATAATTCCTTCAAATGCCTTCTTTACCAGTTCGCCTAATTTTACAAACGGTTCAAACCGAGTCTGTACCTTATCCGCAAAATTATCGAGACCACTGGTATCAACATTCGCAAACTCGCTGAACGCATCGGCAACTGTTTTTACAAAAGTCTTTATTCCATCCGCAATTGGTTTCAGGAAATTCCCGATTCCTTCGATAGCTTTGTTAAAGGCATCGGACGATTTAATAGCTTCATCGATACTAACAATGAAATCTCCAATGCTGGCCGTAAACCCGAGAATTCCATCTCCGGCCGGAGCCACATAACCAATCAGATCTGCAAATCCACCAACAAGCGCTTTGACACCTTGAAGTCCAATATCAAATAAAGCGAATACCCCTTTGAATGTTCTCTTCAGGTTATTCGCTGTTTCTTCGCCCATTTTGAATTTTTCGGTAAGTTCCTGTAATCCTACAGTGAGATTGTAAAGCTGTTCTCCGGTCATCGGCGGAAAGACTTCTCTAAACGCTTCTTTAACTGGCTTTATAATGCTTAAAACACCCTCGAAAGCATTCCTTACCGCTTCAATCAACGCAGTTCGTCCGCCAAGATCTTTCCAATCCTGCAACATCTTATTTCTCGCTTCGGCAGAAGCATTTACCATGTTGCCAAGGGCGTTGCTAACCTCAGTTAAAAGTTCTTTTGCCTCTTCGAAATCACCAATGATGATTTCCCAACTCTGAGTCCAACCAGACTGAACCGATTCTTTCAGGGTGTCCCATAACTGCGTGAATGTCTTTACCTTGGTAGCTGCATCCAATGCTGTCTGAGCCAGTTTTGTAATCTCTTTAGCTTGTTCTTCGGTATATCCCTGAGCGATAAGATCTGCTTCTGAGTAAGCTCCAGACAACTGTGTCAGAGTTTCGGTCAACACCTCTGTTGTCAGCCATCCACCTTCGGTCAGAGAAGCTCTGAATGAACCATACTGTTCAATCATCGCATCCATGTTGGTTCCGAAATGTTCTGCGGTTCGAGTTAAGGCGTCTTGAAATAGCTGACCGCCCATTCCCGCATTTACAACGGAATTCCAGTCTTGCAAACTAACCTTGCCCGCTGCAATCGCCTGCGAAAGCTGATACATAGCGGTACTGGCCTGATAAGCATTAGAACCCGAAGCTGCTGCTAAGTTGGCAATACCTTTGATTGATGTTACTGATTTATCCAAGTCAACACCGGCAGCTGTGAAAGTGCCAATGTTACGGGTCATTTCCGTAAAATTGTAAATCGTCTGATCAGCGTATTTGTTCAACTCATCAAGAGCAGCATTTACCTGGTCAATGGTTGTCCCCTTGCTCTGTGTATTAGCAAGAATGGTCTGAACTGCATTGATCTGTGTTTCATACTCCTGAAATCCAGTCTTAATTGGATCGATTGTCAGTGCAGAAACAATATTTTTACCAGCATTTAACGCTGAATTTGTGATGTTCGCCAGAGCCGTAACTGCCATGACTTCCAACGCCGAAAACCGCATCTTTACGGTTTCGACCGCATTGGAAAGCGGAGTCATATTGCAATTTTTTGCTGCGGCATTAACGTCATCCAATCCTTTGGAGGCACCTTTTAAGTTTAAGCTTTTTTCGAGCTTTTCAATTGAAGATATACTGGTCTGAACATTCTGCTCAAACTGTTTGTTATCGAATCGCATTTCAACGACTCTTTCATCAATCGTCTTACTCATAGCTTAGTAACCTCCTTCCATGCGTTATTTGCAATTTCGTCAAAAATAGGCTGGATAGCAGGATTGATGTAATCTCGCCCCTGTACCCAGCCGCCGTTTCGAGTTCCGTGTCCATACTGCAAAATAACAGCGATTGGAACTCCATTTTGAACATTCGAATTATGAAATGAAATTGTAACCGAACCTTTTCGATTCTCAATTTCGTAATACCAGGAATTCGCCGTCTCCCCAGAATCCACTGGTGTTGCAGACGCAAGGGCGGCTACTCCCTCTTTACCAAACTTGTCCAGGTCTCCGATGTGAACCGCTTCTTTTGCTCTCTCCAGAAAGCGTGTCAACTTGGAGAAGTCACCCTTTTGTCTGAAACTTATCATCGTGCGTCCTCTTTAAATTCGAGTTGCGTAATCCAGTGAGATCCATCCTGCTCCGGATTTCAACTTACCCCATCCAGCATCAGAACCAGCACCGGTTTTAACCTCGACGATGGTGTAGACTCCTTTCGGACAGAAACCATTGGTTCCGTAATTCGTTCCAGGACCTTTACGGATATACAGATCGGAAATGTCCACCTGAACCAGAAAATTTCCAGAAGGCTTCTCTACTGATCCACCAGAATCAGAAGAAGCTGCGCCTTTATAGGTACAGTAAGCTTCATGAACGCTGATCCATCCTGCTCCGGATTTCAACCTACCCCAGTAACCGTTCTGAATTTCGGTAATCGTGTAAGTACCTCGGTCAGTAATCATCCCATTGGTTCCGTAATTCGTCCCAGGGCCTTTGCGAATATTCAAATCACCGATGTTGACTTTGTAAAGTCCAGTTTTGTAGGTTTTCTGGACGCTGTCAGTCGTACTTCCGCCAAGCTGAGCAGTTACCCGATTTGCAAGATTCCCCAGCCTGGAATACAGCCAATCCCCAGGACAAGATTTGTTGGTAAACCACCGATGAACCGTAAGGATCATCTCGTTTGATTTGGGACTGTAGTTCAGAGATTTGTCCTTGTCGCCAAACCAAAGGAGTTTTGTCTTACCATTTCTCCGGCAGATATCAACGCACAGAGCAACCAACTTTTCATATACCGCATTTGTCATGGCATACGGATCGGTCATATCACTGGCACACTCAATCGTCACAGCCCGCTGGTCATTCGCGTTACTGGAAGAGCACCAGCTTCTGTTTGCCTCATCCACGCAAAGAACCACACGTCCGTCACTACCAATTCCATAGTTGCAAGAAGCCTGTACGTTACTACTGTCAAAACAGCCCCCAATAGATTCTGCTGAAAGCTGACCGACTACACAATGCGGAGTGATCCGGTCAATTGAATGCGTCCTAGCTCCGCTATGGTTTGGACTTTTTACTGTACAATTCACCAAGCTGCTATTACTCATAGTAATCACCCTTTCGTATTCCACTTCTTTTTGCGGGCCGCATTTAATGCCGCATTCCGTTTCATAATTTCTCTGCGGCTATGTTTCTTCGGCGGCCTGCTCTTCACATCGCATACTCTTATCAAAGTGAACAGTTTATTGAGATGCCATTTCTGACATTCAAATGGAATGTTTAAAGCTATCATCCAGTAATAAACGAGTTCTGCCGTAATCTGCTCTCTGCTCCCCTGCGTTTTTTTCTCCTCGAAAAACCGGGTGGCGGTCATAGGAAGAGCAATATACCGATTGACCTCATTGATATTGCTGTTCGTCAGATAGTTATAAACTTCCGGGTTCACGTTCTGTGTAAGAGTCATACATTTTACATAATCGATGGTTTCTTCCAAAGTTTTTTCCTGCTTCGTCAGAAACGGCTTATTCCATCTCGATTCCCATTTTGAAAGAGAAACAAGAGAATGCTCCAATTGCAAGGTCTGAGCCTTTGTGTAAACAAACTCTTGCTTCACCTCCTCCCAGAATTCCGTGGATGGTATTGTGATTCGGAGCATCTCTCACCTCTCCTTTAATTCTGAGTGTTTGCTGCGATTGCAGGAACTGTGGCAGAATTGCCGATGTTCATCACCGCATTCACAAAGTCTGCTGCTGCCTTGTCATTCGTAACCAGTTCCTCAAAGAGAACCTCATAAGCAGGAGATTCCATAAAGGATCTGGAAATCTCCTCAGACTTCATAAAGCGACGGCCATCTTCACTCTTGACACCGTAAGCTTTCGTAATGAGATCTTCAAAGAATTCCATAATCTGGCCGCCATCAGCACCGGCGCCAATACTCTTGAGCTGTACATCATAGCCACCCTTCACGCTTGTCTGCATCTTGACAATTTCCGGCTTTGACAGGTGGAAATAGAAATCCTCTTTTCTTTCGACACCATTCAGATCGATATAGGGAATGGTTTTCTTCAGCATAATTTTTTCTCCTTTCAAATAAAAAGAAGCCCCGCACATTGAATACGAGGCTTCCTATACGTTATTCTTCAACATAACCATTGACATACTTCAGAGTGCCTGTCACTTCATCATCAGCAACAACCACCTCACTCTGCAATTCATTCACTGCTTTTCCAAATAAAACAGCCTCTCCGTCTTCAGGCTTAACAGAAAGGCTCATTAAGGGAGGTCTTCAGCAGCCAGAAGCTCAATCACTTCATCAGGAAACGGCAGTCTGGGATCAACGCCATCGTTACCCTCTGGAGTAGTCGGGTCTTTACCATACAGGATTTCTTCCAGAGCTGCCAGCTTCTTCGCATCAATCTTAGTAGAATCCAGTGTAAGGATTGCGGTAGGTTTCAGCTTCTTACCATCGATTATCTTCGCAATCTCCGCCGGAGTCGTGCTGAATTCCCAGGACAGAGCGATTGCCTCCGGGCTGTCATTCACAGTGGTATAGCCTTTCTCAGAAACAGAGGCAAGGCAATTATAAACAAGATGCAGCTTATAACCATAGTCATTGGAATCTACATCATTGCCAAGAATAGTGCGATAAGAAAGTCCAAACTGCTTCCTGCTCTGCTGGCCTGCAAAGACACCAGGAGCGACTTCAACGGAACCGTCACACTCCGCAAATTCATCCGGAGAAGTATAAGCCTCAATCGTTCCGCCGAAATCCTCTGCGGACATCAGGTTCAGATACTTGATGTTATCCGCATAGATCGGGGAGGGCTCCGCCCCGGAAGGGCTCTCTGTCACCGCGCTCAGACCGTTCCAAGCAACACCTTTGTTATACTGTCCACCAGTCTGAATCGGGTAGAGAACACCATGATCAACACCAGTTTCGTAGAGGCGTTCCCCAACTTTATCCCAAATAAGCTTACTCATTGAATTATTCCTCCAATCTTAGAAATACACATTAAAAATGTAGTGATTCAGGTTATCTTTTTTGAAATGCCGGTCAAACCGGCTCATCGGTAAATTCGTTACTTTCTGCACCAAGGATGTATCCGGATCTTTATCAATAACGGTAACGGCATATCTTCGATTAGATAAATATACCCCGTCGTTTGCATATGTCTTGTCTACATCATCAAGGCTATATACAATAGCGGGGTAATTCATCTTAATAGATTCCGGAGGCTGAAAATAACATCGGCACTGTTCACCTTCTATCGGGCAAGATAAAATCTCGCACAACAGTTTATGAAACAGGATTCGTCGATCAGTCATTATACACACCTCCTACCGTCAGAATCAGACGCGGATACTGTACTTCAACACTGGAAATCTTCCACTTCGCTCCCATGAACTCGACATACCGCATTGCGTGAAAATTCTGATAAGCAAAAGGATCGGCCACGATGCTGATCTCATTGGAAATGTTGATATCGTCATTGAGTTTATTGGAAGTCTGATACCGACTGGTATTCCGAATCAAATCGCCGAAATACTCTCGCTCAGTAATTTCCCCGTCCCAAACACCCGGACGAACGTCCTTTGATATTGCATAGCCGATTTTCCCAAAAAACTTTGCCATTTTGAATTCTCTCCTTTACTCTGTCTCCAAAGTCAATCCAATAAGCCCATAAGTCTTCGTAGTGGAATTTTCTCCATTGTCTACCGTCACCTTAATGCTCTGAGTATCCTTATTCTTAATAAGGAGTACAATGTTCATGTCGTCATCAAGCGTAACCGGTCCTTTGGTACCACCTACGAGTTCAACGGTCGCAACTGCATCTTTGGAATCAGCATCAACTTTCAAAGCAAGATAGTTTCCTTCCTGCTCAGAAGTATTACTGCTAAATCCCGTGTATCCAGTAACATGCTTCAATGTACCGGTAATCTCAGACTCTCTGATAGCAATATTCTCCTGTAACGAATTTACCGTTTTCCCGAACAGATTGGCTTCTCCATCTTCGGGACTAACGGAGAAGCTGATTAAGGGTTTACCGTTACGTCCTCTTCAATCGCAATGGCGGAGTACACTCTGGTCAGAGCGCCGGAGCATCTGGTTTCCAGAAGGGACTTCTCCTGGTTAAAGTCGATATCAAACTGCGTGAAGTGAGTAACTTCGCCGCCTTTCGTAGCACCCAGAGAGTAGTCATTCAGGTTCGTGATGATGGCAAGCAGCTTCTTGGTCTTGCTGTCGTCCGTCTTACGAGTCTTGCCTTCGAACTGCTCGGCCGTATGGATTTCCCCAACATTCAGAGCAGAAGCCAGCTCTGATTTAGAGCTATAAATGCGGCGGCCGTTCATATCACGAGCCAGGAGCATTACATTGAGCATGTGAGGAGTGATGTACATATCGGGAGTGCCAGTACCCTTATAATCCTCTCTTGCATACAAAACCGCATTGATCATTGCTTCAGCGTAAATATAGTTCTCGCCAAAGTTCACGCCGGTATTAGTACCCTGAAGTTCCTTTTTTGCGGCGGCAACATCCAAATCTGCATGAATGGTATACAGGTCATCATCGGTCCAGATAGGTCTGATCTTATCCGGATCGATCTTACCCTCATCACCATCATCACGACCGTCCCCCAGCATCATCGCAATAGCCAGCTCTTCATTGAGCATCAGGCGGTCGATGTCATACAGATACTTTACATAATCGAAATCCGTGATATCGACAATGTCGTCGCGATGCAGAGCATTCTTCACATAAACGGTCTGCGGATCGGTGGTTCTGCGTACCAACTTGAAATTTCCGGCCTGCTTCTTCTCTTTTCCTTTCTTGTAGCCCCTGGCGCGAAGTGTATCAATACCGCGAATATCGGTCTGGCTGGTTCTGATTCTGGAAATCGGGCTCTTATGTACTTTCTTCATCACATTAGTAATCCAGCCCTGGTCATTGGTAATGAGTTCGGGAGCCCCCGGACGCACTTCCTGATATTCCGGGAACAGACTCGTCACATTTCCGTCGCCGGTCTGAACAAATCCGCCGCTGACAGCATCATGCTGAAGACCGTTCTGCTCCGCATAAAGCTGAAGCGCTGTCTGGAAAGTACCAACCTGGCTGGTCTTCGCCGCCTTGATGATGTCTTCCTGTGCGGAATGCGTCAGAAAGCCACCGGTTTCGTTTTTCTTATCGTTGTCAAACACATTATGCTTCATCTCGGTATTTCCTCCTTTAGAATCGTCATCATTTTTATCTTCAGGCTTATCGGTTTCCCCAATAGCCTGTCCGATCATTGCATAAACCACATTTTTCTGCTTTTCATTGAGGGTATTAAATACCTGCTCAATTGTCTCGTCAACTTCCTCAGGTTTTTCTTCAGAAGTCTTATCTTCCTTAGATTTGGATTTCTCCTCCGTCTTCTTTTCCTCGGATTTGTCATCCTCCTCGGCGGAATGATAAATCATAATGTTCTCGTCATATCCAATAATGGTACGGTCTTCTGAAGTCTCACCGTGAGCCATAACAGAATCAATGAAAGCTCCCGGATTAGCTCCAGCCAGAACAAGGCTCAGTTCGTAGATAACGCCATGCATCACATTCGCTCCGGCCTGTTTAAGCTGACCGGCACAAATAGAAAGTGAACGAACATCTCCGTGCTTAACTAGCTTCTTCGCTGCCTGTCCGGATTCACTGTCATTGAAACTACAGTAGGCATAAACGCCCTCATCACGATTTTCCAGTACCCCATGACCGAGTACACGATTGGGATCGGAATGATTATGTCCCCAAATTAGTGGAACAGTTTGTCCATTCTGGTTCTTAAACGCATCCCTTTTGATGGTACGGCCATCGGTGCAAAGAAGATCGTTTCTAGTGGCCCAACCACTAAAATCGTATTTCTCCATTTTGAAAATCACTCCTTCTATCAGTATTGTGCGAAAGCCATTGCTACTTCCTCCGTTTCCTCTTCTTTACCGCTTTATATTCGGAAGCTATCTTGTCAAACTCTTGCTGATAAAGATCTTCATAAGTGGCATCAAGATTTTCTTTTGCCGCTTTATAAGCTTCCCTTGCGGCGGTAACGGCAGCCTTTAACTCTGTACTAACTTTTTCTCTTTCCGATTTAGCATTCGCAGAATTATCAGCCCTTTCTTCTTTGGTGTCCTCGGTAATTCGCTTCTTCTTAAGACTTGCGGAAGTTCTCACCTCTTCCTTTTCAGCTTTCGCCTGCTCACTCACCTTAGATTTATCCTCGCTGGCATCATCACGAAGCTTTGCAATTTTCTCATTTCGCTCCGCTACTCGCTTTACCCTTTCCTCTTTGGATAACCCGGATGGAATTTCTATCGCCATTAAGCGTTCGATCTCAGTATTCTTCTTTTCATCGATACGCTCTTTCTGGTCTTCTGCTTCTTCTCCAATATCCTCCAAATCAGATTTTTTACGGGAGTCAACCCTACTCCTTCTCGACGAAGATTCCTCGGTAAGCTGAGTATTCAGTTCCTTTAATTTAGCCGAGATCTGCTCTCGGGTCGCCTTGGCCTTTGCTCTCAGCTCAGCAATTTTTTGTTTCCGTTTTTCCTGTTCTTCTTTTACCTTTTCCTTCTTCTCACCAGAAATCTCATTTTTTGTATAAGCCCAGACTTTCTTTCCCTCATCGTTAAGCTTCGTTGTGGAACGACGCCCTTTGAGTTCTCTGGTTCTCATATAATATTCATGAGCTTTCACCGGGTCGTAATAAGGAGATGCATAGTGTTGAAGAGGCTCGTTAATATCCATTAGGTCTCCTCCTCATCATCCGAAAGATAGCTTCCTATAATTTCATCAATCTCCTTTTCAAGACCGTCAAGCAGCTCGTTTATGATACTGTCATAATCGGCTCCGGCATCACTTTCATTGGATTCGACATCAGAACTACCGTTTGAAGGATCAGATTTGGCCTCACTGATATTGCTGTTCTTCAGCGCATCAGCTTTTGGATCATCAGACGGTTTCATACCAATAATCTGGCGAATTTCGTTTGATGTCATAATCTCATTTCTTGTGAATTTGTCAGCAATTTCTGACAGATCAGCTACTGGTACAAGTTTGAAGGGGTCACGGAAGAACAGAATCGATTGCTTTTGAGACCTGGCTGTTTTAGTAAGGAACTTACGTTTCATTTCGTCAACGATTGCTGAAATGATCGGCTCAATAGTACGGTTGTAGTAATTCAGCATGGTCTTCTCGTCTGCGGAACCATCCAATATACTCTGAGTGATACCTAACTGGCTGTATAGCATACTCGTTAGATATTCAATCTGCTTCATCAGATTATTTTCCACAGAACGATTCAACTGTGTGATTCGCTCCGTACCATCGGTATACGCAATACCATATTTAGAACCGGCCAACTGACGCTCAATCTCGACACGCCTCTTCTCAGCCTGTTGACGCCTTGCTTCTGTTTTTATCACATAGGGAAGCTGGATAATTAAATCGAGTTTTCCTGAACTGCTCTGCTCATCAACAACGTCCAATAAATTCAGTTTTCTTATCAAACGCTGCATCGTTGAGTTTGGCTCATTCATCACCGCATAAAGCGGATTTTCAATAATGGCGACCGTATCTTTTGGAACTACAATGTCTTCCTTTAATCCAGTCCGCTCATTATAAACTCTTGCTTTGATATGATTCGGAAACCATTCCAGAATCTTCCCGGTTCGCATTGACTCGATTTTATAGGAGCCTGTAGTGTCAGGGTCATCATCCGTATCCACCGGGATAATCGCCACACATCCCTCATCGAGCATTGACAAAACCACATCCTGAAGGAAAGCCCGCCCAGTCTGGTCAATGTTGGCTGATAAATTCAGACAATCATTTAGCCCCGAAGAAATTTTTTCAAGAAATCTTTCGGAGTCGTCCAGACGGACATGTTGAATGTTAATTGAAGCGCAATCCAATGCGATTCGATTATATACAGAGGTAACGATAGATCTTTCATTTCCTCTTGTGAGTCTTGGACGGTCGGGCCTGTACGAATATCCAACCCCTATGTCCCGATAGAAACCTGTTGGGTCTCTATTTAAAAAAGCATTCCAGGCATGTTTAATCCTGGAACCGATTGAAACTTCCATTTTGAAATCGTCACCTCCTATTCAAAAGCATCTCTGTTCAGCTTGAAAGCAACAAACGCATCCATCATAGCTGCCACAGCATCAATCTTTGCGTCATATCGCTTTTTCAGCAATTTACGATTTCCATTCGTATCTTCCATAACGATACAGTTCCCCATTGCAAAGGTCATAAGTTCTTCATCAAACAAAAGCATCCGCTCCTCAGAAAGTTTCTTTAACTCTCCCAAAGGAACGGATTCTGTCTTAGCACCCTGTATTACCTTTTCGATTCCAAACGGACCATTTTCAGAAGACCATCGCTCAATGAACTCCTTTGCGTTGTACGGGTCATACCCCAAGCAACGAACGTCATAGCCAAATTCTGTGATATGGTTATCCAAATCTTCATAGACTTCCATCATATCCAAAACGGTTCCCTCTAGGACAATCAGGCTTCCTTCATCCATGAATTGGTCGTATTTAATTCTCATTGCTGCCGGAAGTTTCATCAGAGTCGATGAAGAAATGTAGTTCCTGGTTTTAACTCCAAAGGAACCATTCGATAACGGGAAAAGGAACGTAAAAGCACAGAAGTCATCCCCCTGCGACAAATCAATTCCCAAAGAGCAGGGCATCTGCCAATAGCTTCTCTTCTTATGAGGAAGAGTTTCTTCATATGTGAAGTAATAGGTGTAGCCCTCCATCGGCAATCCAAATCTCTTAGCCAAGATATCGTTTCTGGCCGCCGGAGACTTCTCTGCTCTTTCCACATCGAGCTGATAGGTCTCATAGCTTACCGTTTTACCGATATTGGGATTCGCCTTCAACCACATGTCTGGATTTCCAACTTCATCAATGGAATCAAGCTTATACCACCAAATGGAAACATGTGGATTGACATATTCTCCTTTAAGAATGTCCATCAACTCCATTTTGATTGTATCGCCTGCTCCATTTCTCACTGTTCCCTCTGAACTCGTGGCAACAATGATATAGTCATCCAATTTCGATGCTCCTTGCTCTAAAGCGCCCACCACATCTTCCCTGGTATCACCGGACAGCCACTCATCCACTGTAGAAATCTTAGGTCGTAATCCCTGAAGCTTTGCGATGGACATTGGCCGCACTTCCAAAAGCGAACCTGTGAGAAAATTCTCAATACCCTTTTTGGTGGAGGCCAATTTCATTCTCTTTGCTTTAGAACCAGTCGTATTCTGCAAAGAGCCCTCTGTCAGAAACCGGAACAATGGACCTCTCGACCTTGTAATCGCAGTGCGAAAAGGTGACATTACTTCATCCGCCTGTTTCATGGTAGGAGCTGTCGTGACTTGATGAGTCGTGGATGTGTCGATATTCAGCCCATAGGAATGAACACAGGTGTCATACAAAGATTTAGCAGCTCCTCGCCCAATGATAAGATATTGTTTCTTCGTCAGACGCTGCTTGATTCTTTTATTCACATATCGGCCGCCATGTCCGTCAGAACTTGGCTCCCACACACTTCGTTCGACGAAGTAGTACCATCCATAAAGCTGCTCACCCCACAATTTAAACGAGTCCAGCAAATTCAAATCAGAACCGTCCGTCAATGTTAGTTCTGATTCGCAATAGGCAATCCATCCTTCGACGGCCTGGTCATCATAGTAAATACCAGGATTGGCTATTAGGTCGTCAATTCTGTTCATCTCCATAGAGATTTCTTTACAAACCGGTATCTCTCCCCTGATTACGGCATCCCGAAACATGCCGTAGTATTTGGGAACGGCAGTGTTTGATAATGCCATAATTGAATCACCTACTTGCTTGTTGCTTTCTTGATGACCGCGTCAATTCCCTTCGTCATGTACTTCGATACATAATTGGTGGCGGTCTGCTTTGCGGCATTGGTCAGCACATCCTGTACAAACTTTCTACCGACAGAAATTTCTGAACTGGTAAGCTGTTTATACTGCTTTTCCATTTGAAGACGGTTGATCTTTGAGCGGAGTTCCGAATCAGACATCTTCTTCACCTCATCATCGGAACTCGTCTTCTTTCCGCTTGCTCTTGCAAGCTGTTCGGGAGTTCTTCGGACGCCCCATTTCATTCCAAGAATCCCGTGATGCTGTAGTAATGCTTCATTACTCATTTTGAATCTCCCTCCTTTGCGATATATGATGTCACTCCGTTTGCTGCGTTCCCAGTCTCGTAATACGGAACTTCTGTTACCACAATATTTCGATCCAGAACTTTATTCTCAGTATCCAGCATTTGAGATTGGAACGCTTTCGGCGTTACCCTATACTCGCCATCGTAGGACTCGTGTTCTTCGGACTTTTCTTCGTCAGTTTCCGCTGCAACATTCAGTCTCCACTCCGCCTCAGCAATCATCTTTTCCATAGACGCCATTACAGCGGAACTCAAAGGAGGATCAAACAGCAGCTTTACCTTCAAATGCATATATGATTTTACTAACTGAAATTTTGTCTCATCGGAGACGAATTCTTTCCATATAGAAGTTTTATCCCGAATGGAAAATCCCGATGGCGGACCAACCCCAAGTTGTGTCAAAATCATAAACACTGAATTGATATGCATGATAAGATCTGAATCGAAATGTTCATATTCTTCCGTAATACCAAGCATCTTTTTGATTGAAGTCAATATACTCTCTATAATTTCCATAATCTCTATGATCTCCTCTCCATCAAAGTTTCCAGGGACATGTATCGTTTCTGCTTCGAACAATAGGTTCTGCGACAAGAAGACTTTCATCTCCATAGTGAATGGCATTATGTGTTGTAAGAATTGTTGAGATGAGAAATTCTGGATTTAAAAGAAAATCACTTCTCTTTAAAATATCCTCCACGGAAATCGGATTCATATGGTGAATCAATATCTTCCCATATATCTCATGACCTTCTATTCCGAGGTCACATCCGTTATCTCTCACAATCACAAAATCACGAACTGACTTCCACTCCATAGACCGATAGAAAATCTGATTCAGATATCGGTCAAACCCAAACGTGTCTGCCCCGATGACTCCGCCCAAACGAAGATACTCGTATCGTTCTTTAAAAGTCTTCAATTTTGATAATTCCGAATATGTCCTAATCATCATCGTTACCCTGTCCACTGTATATACGAAACGCATTGATGGCGTCCTTATAGAGATCTTTAATCTCATCTGTGGAGTCAATAGCTCTTACTTTTGCCCGCAACAGATTGTTCTCTTCCTCCAGTCTCTCCCTCTCAAGCTTCTCTCTGGAAGAGCCCAGTTTCAAATAGTGAGTAATGACCTGAGAAGAAGCAGTCCCTTCCAGCAATTGTCTTTCAGCCAGGTCAACAGCCAAAGAAATCATCTGAAGTTCCCTTGCTTCCGGAGTCAAAGCAGGACGAATCTTTTTGGAAGAACCTGTCGATTCAGAACTCTTTACTTTTCTAGCCATTTACTGCCTCCTTCCCGTCTGTTCTTCAATAGTTTCATAAAAGTTTTCCGGCAGTATTTAAAAGAACCCACAAGGCTGACTGTAACTTTTTTACCGAAAGGAGAAAAAAGAGTAAAAAGAACCACAGCTTATTACTTAGCCAACCTTATGAGCTCTGTTAAATACTGCCGGAAGGTAAAAACATTCTCCGAAAAATACCCCCGGGGAATTTTTAAAGACCGCCGCGATGACGGAGGGGGTGCGATTTTTGCTACCCCCCCCCTATACCATCTGATACCTAGACAGCCCCCGCGTCTCGCGTAACTTTTTTGTAAATGTTTCGGAAATCGTATTTTACGATCTCATTAATTGCTCGTTCAACTTCCAAGTCATTCTCTTCATCGGAGAGTTGGTCCGAGGTTCTGGCAATTCTACCAAGATACGAACATGAATGATAACCTTTTTCCTCATCAAACAGTAACCATGAAGTGAACTGTTCAAATGGATCGAAAGGATTGTCAATGGTTGTAAGCATACACTTCTTCGCCATTTACTTTGTTCACTCCTTTCCATTCAGATACTTCGACACAGTAGAACTGGAAACACCCAAAGCCGCTGCTATCTCAGCAGTGCTATAGCCAGAAGCGTTCAGCGCCGCAATACGATTTACTTTGGCAGAACTAAGGGTTGTTGTTGCACGAGGGGTAGCTCTCTGTCTGACTGTATCTATGTTTGTACTGTTGAGAATCTGGGTAAGCTTGTTCTCGCTGATAGCGCCGGCTTGAATCGCTTCCCATTCACGATCTGTAATCTCGACAGGGGTTCTCTTGGCACCAACAGCAGTACGGGCCGCAGTAAGGGCCTGTTGATTAGCCTTCTTGATTTCAGCCTTTGTCATATCAGGGTTGTCTATCTTCTTAGCGGCCACAATAGAATTCGCCATGGTCTGTGCCTGACGCTCGCGGGGGGCGTTCTTTAAAGCTACATTAAGCTTAGCCATAAGAGAATCAACCTCTGTCTGGTAGGTCTGTTTTGCTGAAGCAGAGTAGGCTATCTTTCCAGTATTAACCATCTCCCTGCGGGCCTGATTAGCCAGAGACTTCATGGTATTTGCATAGTCTGCATACGCCTCTTCCTGTGGTGTCCCAGATGAGAGAGTGCGAGCGTCTCTGGTTTCTGCCATCTTGGCACTCTTTTGAGTCCGCACCTGGGTCTTTCCGTTCTTATCTATGTACTCCTCCCTGACGCTCTTCCAGCTTTGCTCTCCGGTTTCCTTGTCAATGATCGGGCTTCCTTTTCTTTTCAACACAGAAGTCTCAGACTTGGCACGAGAAATCAGCGTAGAAGCTCCGCCATAACCATCATCGTCATCGTGAGCCTGGTACTTCTTCTTCAAAGCCGTAATACCATTGTCCTGCTCACTCTTCTTGTAGTCTAGCTTATGCTTCTCTGCATCGATGACGACCATACTGTGACGTACAGCTCTTGCAAGCTCATCTTGAGTAGCACCTTTCAAAGTCATATCAGTAATCAAGTTTGAAATCTTACCCATTTCTGTCTGGGTATTTTTCATAATCTTAATCTTCTGACCGCTGCTGTTACAATAATCGTCACCTTTCTTAACGGTCCCATAAGACATCTTAGGATCGAATCCTTCCAACCCCTTTAATTGTGGAGTAGAAGTAATCTTCACCCTACTATTAGAAGAATTACAAGGAATCACCATGACAGTATCGCCATCGAAGTCAGCTCCGGAAAGACGGTCAGCAACCTTTTTGTTAATGCCAATAGCGTCTGTCGGTGTATTCCCAAGAACTCTTCTTCCTTCTGGCTGCTTATTATTAACAGTTAAGATTGGAATCTCAAAAGTTCCACCATGCGGATACCGCACAAGAGCTACTGTTTCTCCATTCTTGTAGTTCGGAGCATAGACCTCATTGTCTTTGATAGATGTCAATGGAAGAATAACTTGATACTTCTGTCTGGGAAGAGCGGCTGCCTGTAAATGAACAGCGGCTGCATCGCAGTCATCAGCAAAAGATTTCAAAAGAACCTTTTTCACTGTTGGATTCGTAAGAGAACAAATCTCATCAAATTCAGACTGCTTGTCTGCGGCCGCTAAATTCAACTGCTTCTTTATCAAAGTTCTACTCTGTTTCGACAGAAACTGAGATGGAAGCTTGTCTGCCCATTCGCCCCAATCCCCTTCTTCTGCTCGCTTGTTGATAAGGGAAAGCTGTTTCTTCCCATTTTTATCATAGTAGTAACTCTGACCTCCTCTTTCAGTAGTGGGGTTATCCGGGTCATTAACTCCCTCTTTAATTAAAGAACCGAACGGGTTATCCGGGTCATCTTTGATTGGTTTCAGAACATCCATTTTAGGTGTCCCTTTTTTCTTATTGGTGTTGAACATAACATCCACACCATCAGGAAGGTCATCTGAATAAACCGCCATCCCTTTGATGTAGTGTGTCTTGTCAACTAAGATGCGAACCTGAGCATAATGGGATTCTCCAAGAGACAGGTCGTCAACACCTCTTCGAATTTCCACAACACCATCCTTCAATTCGCCGCCATCTTCCGAATACCGAATCTGCAACCGCTTTGAATCCATGCTTTTGGGATAAACAAATTTGGGATCAAAAGATTCCCCATCATCATGAGAGACATAATCTTTCAGAGAATTGATATTCTCAAAATCGTAAATCTCTTTATGCTCTGTTCCAGGAGGACAAATCACACGAAGCGTTGTTTTCTTCCCAGGATTTGTTACCTGATCCACTCGTCCGCCGTAAACAGGATAACCCTCCATCTCCAGCATATAGAGTGCTTCATTCAGTTTCTCCTTGGAAATTCCAAGTTCACGTTCCACACCGGCACCAACATCAATCATGCCTTTTTCGTCAATTTGCTTTTTGATAATTTCAGCAGTTGTCTTAGCTTGGTTCATACGAACCTCAGAATTTTCATTCAAAAGCGAACGAACAGAAGAGTCGTTTGCGAAGCCCATTTCTTTCGCAATTTCATTTAAGCTCAAACCATCTTCTCGAAGAGATTTTGCTCTCGCCACATCCAGCGCACGACGTTCATCTTTTGCTAACGATTTCTGCGTACGGTATTGAGTGGTGGTTAAACCCATGGCTTTTGCAATTTCGGTATCACTCATACCCAGACTTTTCAGTTCATCCACTCGACTCAGAAAATCTCCACTATGCTGATACGGATTATCACCAGATCCCCACGGATAACGACCGGAACGGCGGGGCATTCCATAATGCATCAAAATTTCTTCTGCAATCGGATTCATAAGTTAGCCCTCCTGTTCTTTGATTTTGTTGATTACTTTGTCGAATGTGATGATCTTGTCCATGATGGGAACAATGGTTTCAGCCGTTGGATTCTCATAAAGAATCTGGTTGTTCTGATAAATCCGAAGTTCCATTTCAATGTCGGCTGGCTTGATTTTGTATTCCAAACAAAAAAGAGCAGCATATATTTCAAGCTGCTCCATGTGCGCAGGAATGACGCCGGTTTTTAAATCATGAATGCGAAGCATACGATTTCGAAATGCAATCGCATCTGTTGTTCCAAAGCAATTCTCCGAATAGAAAAGAGGCTGCTCAGGAACCATCTTGAATCCTATGGCATCATTCACATACATATTCAATGTTTTCTGGGACTTCGGAAGTTTCTGTCCAAGTGTGATACATTTTGCCGCAAAATCGTGAAGCTCTGTTCCTTTTTGAGTTGCAAGGAATTTTGAATACGATTCTGCAACTTTGGATTCGTCATAGTTGATCCAGTGATATTTACTTGCGCCAAGAAAGGCGTGTTGCCCTTCAAGAGCAGAATGCTTGTTGAAGATCATGTAACACTTCCTCCTTATTTTCAGGACAAATAAATCTTGAGAACGACATCTCGTTCATTCGTCCAACATAATATTCTTGATTTGGTTGTTTCTTGGCGCGAACACTTTTCTTACATTCTAAAGTGGCCCACTTATTGTTATAAAGGATCAGCAAATCAGGAATTCCCTGAATGTGGCTGGAATCCAGTTTTGTTACAATGCAGCCTTTGAACATTTTTTTCAGTTCTTGGATCAGTTTATTCTGAAATTCGCTTTCCAGCATAAGTAAGCCTCCTTTCTCCAAAATAAAAGAGAGAATGGCCATTTTAACCCTCTCTCTTCATAACAGTCGATGTATTTTTCGCGCGCAAAAAGAAACAAATGAAAACATAAAAATAGCCCGTACCCCAATTCCAATAGGTACAGGCTAAATAATTTCTTTATTTTATCGGGACTCAACTTTCACAGGATTTAGATAAAAAACACCTTCATTCTCACTAAAATACTCAACTTCAGCGGTCACATGTACATTTGATCCGACACTTATATAATCAGGAAGATATAAATCCTCGATTCCCATTCCATAAGTATTCACATCTTCAAACTTAAAGATTGGTCCAGGATTGACCATTTCATCATCTACATAATTACCGCCGCTCATCAAAATATCATATCGAGTATCGTAATCGCCATGGTTTGTAATGTAGGTAATACAACCATCGAATACTATCGTTGAGCCTTTATATTGTTCTGCAAAAGTGGAATAAAAATCGTTTATTTCTCCTTCAGTCGATAAAAGTTTTTCGAGATCAGCACAAGTTTCAATTGTGAGTATCGATTCTACTGCTTTGTCTTCGGCTTTTTCGCTTATTGACTCCTTCGACTCCTCATCTTCTTCCAAATCACTCTCTTCCGAAAATGTATGGTAAGTAATAATAACCTCTACATCATTTGAATACCATTTATCAGCGGAATAATTTTCATCACCATCTACAGAAACATTTTCAACTTCTCCATCTTTCGTCAGCCAACCTGTTATTAAATCATCAAGAGCAACTAACGATATGTTTGTAAATCCACGTTCTTCAAAATCTTCAACAACTGACTGATAATCCCTTCCTTTTTGAGCTCCCGATGCAGAAGGTGTCTTTGCTTCGCCATCATGTGTCTGAGAATCAGAGCAAGCAATAAGCAAAAACGTCATAATTGCTGCGATCATAAACATAACAATCTTTTTCATTTTCAATCTCCTTTTAATGGTTTTCTTCTTCGTCATCGCCGGGAATATTGTTTTGCTTAGAAGTTAAATTGACCCCAATGGCAGTACCTAAAACTGTAATAACACCCGCCACCACTCCACTCACAATCCCTATTAACTTTATGCGGTTAGCCGACTTTTCGGAATCCTTTTTCGATATTTCATCGGCAACCTCTCTCATTTGTTCGAGTATGTAAGTCTTTTCTTTAAAGGTCAAATTGTCATTTTCAAGAATACACTCAAGAGAATTCATCACACGATTATACATATCGTAACATATTTCCGCACCATCCCTGTCATCATTCATCAACTGTTGTAGAATACCCCGATACTCTTTCATAATTTCAAGAGATATCGATACGAAGTTAGGAAACTGCTCTAAAGCCTTCTTTGCCACTTCAGGTTCCATTCCCGGAATCATTGTAGCAAATGCTATGACTTTATCCTTTGTCAGATGACGAAAGTCAGGAATATCTAATTTTTTTAGAACTTGTATTTCTGTATATGGTCTATCCACAATGTCACCGTCCTCTAGTCAGATAGATTTTGGCGCAATAAAAAAGGTGCGGCCCCAACAAGAGACGCACCTAAAAAAGTGTTCTCCCATTGTTGCCACACAATCTCGTTCCGTTTAAGGTATGAGTAAAGAGAGAATACACCTTTTACCAAAGTGAATTCCCTTAAACGGATTCTATATTAGATTGTGTGGCTCTTACAGTATATCACAAATTTTTCCAGAAGAAAAGAAATTTTTCATTATCTCTTGACATTTTCTTTAAGCTGTGATATATGCCTGTTTTCTGAGATCATCATAGACCATCTTCATTCCATTCTCAAAATACACTACTATACTCATATAACCGAACGGACGAAAATATACGGATGACCGCGACAACCTTGGATAGATTGACTTAAAATTTTCATACAAGCTCTCCCAACTAATCTTGCTCATGATTTCCTCCATTTTTTTTGCTCGTGGCCAAAAACCCACTTTTTTTGTGCTATTACTATATACTTTTAAACTTTCTATCATAATAGTTTAAGAAAAAAAGTGGGAAAGTGGGCTTTGAGCCCGCAAACCCGCATAAATACTGGGTTTTTACTGACCAAATTGGGGTTTTAAAAGTGGGCAGAAAGTGGGCAAATGGCCGCAAATTTGACCAAAATCGTCCGAATCCTTCCCCAAAATTCCCTGCGTTTCTCAAAAAGCCCACATAAAAGTGGTCAAAGCCCATTTTTCAAAACCCAAAAGTGGGCGTGATTTTCACCCACTTTCAAGCTTTGTACGGACGATTTTCAATAGTTCCTTCTCTGATAAGGTAAGTGTTTCTGAACAATTGGCCGATACGAATACTGCTTAACGAAGGATTCTCTTCGAGATTTCCGCAAAGACATCCCATATCGAGCCGGAGAACCTAGACTCTTTTTCTTCTCTTTCTCAGGTGTCGAAACTCCAAACGCCTTGTTCAGAGCATCCGCCATCTCTTTTATAGATGCTGTAAACTTTTCCCAAACTTCTACAAGTGTATCAATCGCTCGCTGTAAATCAGTCATATCCATAAGCTACCTCCAAATTCGCCCGGTTCGTTTGTCCTTGATGACGATCCGCTCTTCAACGTGGAAGTCGGACAGTTCACAAAGAGTAAAAATCGTATCCAGCAGCTTATGGAACCGTTCTTCTTCCCGCTCAATGTTTCTCAGTGCTTCACAGGCAGTCGGATCGGAATACCCTTCTGCATTTTTACGATAATCATTTTTAACGCCCATCTCGTCCTCCCCACCGGAATGAATCGTCCATATAAGTTGCAGAAGAGCTGGTCGCCTTTAACACAATCAGTCCGATCAGACCCACGAGCCCAACAATACACGCAATAACTCCCATTACACATTTCATGTTGCTTCACCCTCACTTTCAACTAATTTCACACCACCATATTCCCACAAATCCTCTTTCAGTTTTTCCATATCCAACTCACCATTTTGCCAGCGTTCGTAGTATTCCAGAACTCGTTCGGTGAACTTCGGAATTCTCTTCGCATAGGATTTTGTCCAATAATGGTCCATCAACACTTTCAATGGCAAAGTCAGAAGCAGAACCATCGCAGTATTTACCGCATCATCGGTAGCCTCCTGCTTTACTCTGATAAGTTCGTCTCCGATTTTTTCCCGAACCATGACATCGAGTTGTGCCTTTGTGAGATTGTATGTAGTGGTTTTCTCTTTTTGCTTTAACTTTTGAGCACGTCTTCTCTCGGCTCGTCCCATCGTCTTCCTCTCCTTCATAAATCCAATTCTCTTTCGAAAAGAACAGATATCCACCTATAATCAGGGTAAATAAAAAGAACGTTGCATCCCATTCAATCGGGACTGACAACGCTCCTAGAAGAATAAACAGAACGGCATGGATTTTATTTTTTACTAACTTATGACTCCACATTTTTTCTTGCATCCTCCTTCTCTTTTCCGATTTTAATAATGCCCGCCTCAACATCGCTCATTTTAGTCATAACTCCGTTTTCTCTTAATTTAGAATAAGCTCTGGCGGTAGCACAATGTTCAATGCATTTACAGATTCTACAAATCAGAGCATATACATAAAGATATACAAGGCTAAATAAAATCACATATTGAATAGATGTCATTATTACGCTCCTTTTAATTTTTTTAGTTTGTAGCAACTCAGTTCAAATTGAGGCTTCACACCACTTCGATGTGCGATGGTACTAAATTGAATACCTTCTCCATATTTTGCTTTCAACCGCAAAACATCCGGATGGTTGGGTTTCCAAGTTGCTAATAGTTCTTCCAAGGTGTTGTAAAATATAGACTCATAGTATTGAATCATGTTTTATCTCCACATTCTACCAATGATAATGTCTGAATATGGAAGCGCCTCAATCCACTTGCAGAATTTTACCCACTCATCCAGCTCATGATTTCTTAGCATGGGATAAACACTGGTTAGTGTTTCATAATTCGTCATCACAGTACGTTTCTGATTATGATAGGACGCGGGAAGAAGCTGAATCATCTGCCACCAATATTTCTTGTCTTTGGTTATTAAAAACATCTCTCGTGCCGAATTTAATGAATCGATGATGACGTCCAAATTACAAAACCAGCAGTTGTCACCTTCGTCGACCAGATGCTCACATGAGAAATCGTCCAATGTAAACGCCTTCGCAGCCAGTTCAGACATCGCAGAGCGAGTATCAACAGCTATACCAACCTCGTAGGTATAAAAATCTTTCCACCAATACAACGGAGCCGTGATGTCCAGATTCACCGTAATCATTCGCCGATACCTCGCATCCGCAAGCCGCATCATCAAATCGTGGTCTGCTTTACCGAGCTGCCAGGAATGATCATATGTATGCTCGCAGGAATCATAATTGGCACAGTTCTCACATCCGATACCATCATCCCCACCTTTGCAGATTCCACTATCCGATTTCTCCCAACTGTTCATCGGATTCCGCATTCCGCGGATAGCGTGTTCCCATCCCATAACTTCAACATTTTCAATTTTAATCATTGTCTTCTCCTTTCATGGGTTCCGCTGCAACTTTAATTTGATACTCCAATTCCTGAGCCATGTCTTTTAAAAATTGAACTATAACAAATTCAAACTGATTGCTTCTAATACGACGAAAGTCATCGAACATAACTTTACGAACCAACCTATGCCGTTGATGACAGTCTCTTTTATCCATCTGAATAACGATAGAATTCGTTGCGCTCTCATATCTCCAAAGAATTTCAAAATGGCGTTCTCCCAGTTCTTTTAACAAACTTTCAATCATCGCTTTCTCCTCTCTTCATTCGCAATTTTTCCTCTCAAAATAGTCCAATTCTTCTTTAAATAATCTGAAGAACTCGTAATAATCATCAATAGTTCTGTCTTTCTGTGAGCAAGTGTTTGTCCTTCCGAGATGTTTATACCAATTTACCATCATGCCACTTTCCAAATGGATGATGTAATACTCGTCGGAGTTAGAAAACCAAGCAAATTCATCACAAACGACAGTTCCATGACAGAATGCGTCCATAAGTCTATCGTAGCCAACGGTTTCTTTTACAATCTCACACAGTTTATCTCTGTCGATATGATACTGTGGTAGAGGACTCAAATGTTTTTCATTCATAAACTTTCTCCTTTTTTAACTTCCTAATTTCAAGCCTAACCCTGAATATAACTGGGAATAAATCTGTTTTTCTATTTCGTCTTTATAAACCTTGGTTGGCGTACCGTTTACCATAATTGTCATAGTTTCTCGTAATAAAGGCGCTGCTAAGTTTTCGAAACTTGGACCTGCCGCGTTTGCTAAAACTTGTGTTTCAGTCATATACGCCAGTGCTTCCATTCGCTTATTTTTACACCGACTGACAAACGGGCAATTCTTGCATTCTTCTGAAAGTTTTGATAATCCCATTACTGACAATTTCTCCTTTCCCGTTCCAGCTTCACATCAATGGCTTTCTGTAAATCCTCTGGCTTAATATCAAAAATGGACTCCAGGAAGTTCGGACAAATATAAGCATCTGCCATCTCTTCCAAGAGTCCAATTCTATCGCCATAACCTCGAACCTGTTTGCTGATCTGCTGCTGAAGCTCTGCAAATTCCTCCATTGCCACCGTACATTTTGTTTTCCAGGAATGTTTTTGAAGGCTTCTGTGAATAATACGCCGTCTTTCTTTTTCAGAAAATTGAATGTCACCTTTTTATCCCTGGATAAACCTATTCCGATTCATACTGAAGCTCCTCCTCGCAACGCAGACAATCATTATTAGCGGCTCCGAAACAGCCATGGCAATGCTTCCTCATATCATACTCAGCCTTGGTTATTTCAACAAATTCGTCATTTTCTTCTTTAAAGAAGCGATTAAGCTCCACTGTACAGTCTTCTGGTGTAATTGTATAGAAAATTCCAACTGTGTCGTAATCTCCATTTTCCGGATCAACTAAAAAATCTTCGCAATAGACCTTAAATGGTTTACTTGCCGGAAAATATGGCATGGTAATAGGGAACTTCTCTTCCATTACCCGATTGATCAAGCTACTATGATAGGAATCATGTGGATTGTTCATATTGATTCCACAGTATCTATCTACATCGTGATACTTTACGGTTCCATCAGAATATACATATTTGAAAAGAGAACTCATTCGCTTACACTGATAGTTTACAATTTCACCGCGATATCCCGAAAGGTCCGTAATATCACTCCAAACATCCTCTGTATCCTCGATCGATGTAAGTGGCTTTCCGTCAATTAGGCGATTCAGAATATATTTAGTCATACCGATACTGAAACCGCTATGGCCGTCCTCGGACAGACTGTGATAGGCTTTCAGAGCACTTTCGTAGCAGACGCAACCATAATCCCACTCCCTTTCTTTTGTTCCGGAGGCTTTTCTTTCGTTCTCACAAGCAATCTCTACCTCTTTTTCAGCCCATGTCTGCGTATTGGATTTTTCCCGGCAGGATGACAAAGGAATATTCCGGTCATCTATATACTCATTTGCAAAAATCTTTCTGGTATCAGAACCAAAGTTCTCGATGATTTCCGGAAGATTCTCATTGACCGCATCAAACACCAGATTTCTCTCCTTACACCACTCAACAGCTTTTTGAAGCATGTCTTCCACGCGGCAGGTCCACAGAATCAACTTATCTCCATCCTTTTTCCGATTACGAAGATACTCTATCAGTTCTTCGTTCGGCGCTCCGATCCCTGGCCAGTTGTTCTCACATAAAGTTCCATCGAAATCTACTGCAATAATTTTCACTGATTTAAGATTCATACGTTTTTTCTCCTTTCTTATAGCGGACTCATCCCTTATGCAACTACTATATCCGCCTTGTGGTCGCCCTCATTATTGCTCGACCCTCTCCCAAATTCTCCAATTACTCAAGCCATTTGTTGTCGATATAATAGAAACTGTAGACACAGACTCCAATTAAGACCATCCAAATAATCCAGAATATCCACATTGCAAAATCGGTTTCTAAGTATTCTACGGTTTCATCAATCTTCATATTTTCATAAAATGGTGAGTTATCGGCTATTGTTTTATCAGCCAGTTCTGTAAATATGGTTCCGGTAAAGTTTAAACCAACTCCATAATACTTATAACGAATGTGGCTGGATTCTTTAACAGTGTCTATATACTCCTTTCCCGGCAGGTCGATTTTACTAACTGAAAAAACGTGATTTAAAAATGATATTTCATCACATATCCGTTCCTCACTACCAGCATAATCCCATGTCCAATAGGTTTCCGTTGTATAGTAAGTATGGGTTTTTCCATTCGTAGTTGTTGTATGTGCAACCTGGCGAGTATGCATTGTATATCGTTCTTTCACTTTTTCAATATAAATGTATTCTCCACCAATTTCAGGATATGTAACTGTATCGACCGCTTTCAAATCGCCATATACAAAAGCGTTCCCGGCATTAGTCCTCATTCCGTACTCAAACAGTTCCTGCGATTCTATTTTTATCGCCTTGTTGTATTTTTCATTTTTATCCAATTGATAATCCGAAATTTTTCCAGCAATAAGGACTCCAATCAGAAGCATAATAGCGACAATCGATACACTTACCAGTATTTCCCGTTTCGTAATCTCGAAATTCCCGAAATCAAAACTTCTACGCTTGCGTCCTCTCATAGCTTTTACTCTCCAAACAGATTCTGCGGAGCATCGGCAGGAGCACTATAGTCAAGATAGGTATATCCCCGAACCTCATATCCGAGAATATTGAGAAAAAATCTTGTCGGGAATTTGCGTATATATCGGTTGTATTCTTTTACCTGCTTATTGTAGTTACTCCGATATTCTGCAATTAAATTTTCTGTAATTGAAAGTTCATTCATTAACTCTTTATAATTTTCATTAGATTTTAATTCTGGATACGCTTCTGACACCGCCGTGATAGCTGTAGTAACGTTTTCGATATCACCGGTAGAGCCTCTATTTTCAACAATCGCCGTCAATGTTTCCGCTTCATGCTTATCGTACTGCTTAACACAATTAGCAAGGTTGTAAACCAAATCTACACGTCGTTTTTCCTGAACTTTGATGTCAGAATCAGCAGTATTAACTTGCTCTTCCAAGGTAAATGCTCTGTTCTGGGAACTCTGTATACAAAACACACCTAACAAAATAATAGCAATAATACCGACTGCTACAATTAAAGCTACTTTCCAGTTGTTTTTAATTGTTCTCATGATTTTTTCTCCTTCTTACTCTTCTGAATTTATCTACACTCTTTATCACACCCGTATTCTTATTGATAATGCGATAATAGAACTCTGTCTCCTCAACCAACATCCAATCTTTACAGTTTAAATAATGAGCAGATAAGCATTCTTTTTGCTCTCTGGTCAATTTTTTCGGTTGCTTCATGTGGTTTTCTCCTCGCTGTAATTGATTTTCTTAGATTTGGGGAATACCAGCTTTTGATAAATTTCTTTGGCTTCTTCCCCTTGATAGGCATTGATAATTTCTACCCTTCCTTTTTGCTGCCTTCCAACAATCAGAACGCCAGCGTCTTTCCCATGAGAAAAATCCCAACTCACAATAACACTATCTGTTGATTTCATTCACTATCACCTCCCCAAGCTTATTTTTGATACGTCCTAAGATATCCTCCACCAATCTTCTCGTATTCGGATGCAGTTTTATATAGCTTTTCCGCTCCTCATACCAAGAGAAGATCTCCAGCAGGTTCCCTTTAAACCAGCTAAAGGACCACCAATCACAAATCATCTCCAGAATATAACAGTAAGGCATTTCCAAAATGATTTCTCCTTCTTCGGGATCGTCATTGATAAGCACCCAATACTGCCAATGATGAGGGTTTCGATGAATATGTAACAGCCAAGCTTTTCTGAAATCCTCAACTACTCCATAAGAGCGATTGCCTCCATAAAAATAAATATCATAGGGGCCATACTCATCGGGCTCCGTTTTGGATTGGTCATGTGCAAATACGATATTGTGTTCCGCACCACTGCCCTCTGTAATTTCAGGAAGATTTTTCTGCAACCAACGAAATCCGGCTTCAACGTTGGATTTATGTTGCGCCAAATATCGGTCATATTGATAGCTCATTTTTTCTTTTCCTCCCACTTCATAGGTTTCTGGGAATTGAGATTGTATCCATAATCCAAGCATTCATTACATGGGTCGAATTTTTCTCCCAATTCCTTGTGTTTACAGGTTTTACAATACTTTTTAAAATCCACTTCCAAATACTCTTCGTTCATGGTTGATCTCCTTTCACCACTTCACAAACCTCGATTCATTAAAATCTCTCTTATCTTTCAGTGCCTTACTAATTGCCAAATCAATCCCACTACGAGATTTCAAGTGATAGTAATACAAATCTTTGAATGGCGTATTCAACCTGTCTATTCGCCCCGCAGATTGCTGCATGATTTTGTAAGAATAGTTCTGTGAGTAGAATATAATGGTATCTGTCTTGATGCAGTTCCATCCTTCCGCTCCAGCATTGTACTGAACAAGATACACCCAGTTTTTCGACTCTGGGATTGGCTGGTGTTTGTGACCATTCCACTCTGCAATTTCAAAGACTCCATCGTCTTCATAAATTCGAAACAACCCGTTCAAAAGCTCCAGCTCATAATCAAAGTTGTAAAATATAATGGCTCTGGGATGCTTCTCTACAATTTCCATCAAGGCGATCTGTCGTGACTCGTCCGTATTCACAATTTTCCGCCATACATAGCAAAGACCGGCGGCATTCGCAATCGGCTCATTCTTATACGGGTCCCATCGTGTTCGTCCAACATCTTTGTATCGCTCTATGCTGTATCGAACAAATATATCTTCGTGATGAGAAACCGTCTGACGCTTGAAATCCATATTCACCAAAATACGATTTCTGAGTCGAATCAATCTCCCAGTATTCAAATATCGGTCAATCTTTGGGTATTTACTGAATCGACTATAAACCACATGTTCTCGGATGAATTCTGTCCGGTTTTTGTAAAACCCATTTGCGATGAATGCCGGAATATAATCCTGCCAGGTATCTCCCGGAGTTGCAGACAATAGAATCCACTGATTTGATTTGGTGATTTTCAAAAACGCCTTCACCCATGCTCCGGAGCCTATCACTCTCTGCTCGTCAAATATAAAGAAAGCATCCTTTACATCCTCGTACTTCTTGATATTATTCCAGGAATCCACGACAATCTGATTTGAATATAGATTGACATCCTCGTGAACCGAAAGAAGGAAAGGCGAAAGATCACCCTCCCATTCCATCGTGTCCCGCTTTCTGGCTGTTGTGATGATGTATAAGTCCTTTGGGGGATCGTCCATCGCAACATAATCCTCAACCCCCATCAAGCAATCCGGATTTCCGCCATTCTGGAGATAGTAATAAGCTAATGCTGTTCTTGATTTTCCGCTTCCAACGCCGCCACACAGAATACAACCATTTCTCATTTTTTTTACTGCTACTATTTGATAGTCATACAATTCAACGGCCATTCCGTTGCTCCTCAAGAACCGCTGTTATGCTGTTTTTCAGGTTCGCCATATCCGAATACATCTCGTTTTCATTCTTCGTGCAGTCATCTTCTATGGGGGCCATATTTAACAGACTATCCAGCTCTTTTTCTAATGCTTTCAATCGTTCATTCACGCTTATCCCTCCTCATAAACTTTCATATACTGTGAAATAATCTTCTCATAGTCCACACATCTGAAAAATATATAGGTGTAAACCAGTAATTCTTCAAATCATCAGCCATAGTCATTGGTTTGGTCAAAGAATTTCCAACTTTAAAATATCCAGCAATTCCTAGAAGAGAAAGTTGAATATAGCACATCAAAGCTGGAACTTCTTCAATGTCTTGTCCGGAAACTAATAAATGGTTTTGATAATTATAATTTTCTTTTTCTAATTGCTTTCGTGCTTCGTGAATAGCAGCAATCAAGTTGGCTCCCGCTCCGCAACATGGATCGTTGATGGTAATATAGCCATCTTTCCTTACTTTCTCAGTTACATCCGTAATGGTGATTTTTGCCATAAGCCGACACATGTCATAAGGAGTAAATATTTGTTTCAACTCATCGTAGCCAAGATTTAAGCTCATGTACATCTTTCCTAAAAAATCCTGCTCCGGATTCATTTCTAAAGACATGACCAGATTTGCAAACAACTGTGGAAAAAGTTCCTGTTTTGACTTACTGTAATGGCGAATGATATCCAAGTATCGTTTCTCTCGCTTATCATATTGAGATTTGTCCACAGAATTTGATATAGAACAAGCCGACATAACAATAAAGTCTTTCCAAATATCCCACGGTCTGTTTTTTTCTGAAACAAGTTGACGAAAAATGTTCATAAATTCTTTCTCATATCTGTCGGGTTTGAAAGTGGGAAGATTTTTCATTTTCGGCTTCGGTGATAAGCTTACTTGATGTTCCTCTTTATGAACTACAAAGTCGTGCTTCTCTGATATTTTCTTTGGTTTTTCGACCTTGGAAATAGAAGCATTGATCTTCGGTTTCGCTGTGGTTCGCTTCTTTTTCCGATTCCAAAATGCCATAACTTTCTCCTTTCGCAGAAATATAGGGCTGTTTCCTCTAGCCTTAGGACATTTACCTTGCTGGCAATATCAGGCACCCTATTTGTCGCTCATCAGTGGAATGGGACCTCTTCCGGCCCTTCTTCCTCCGCATACTTCTCAGCAAACTCATCCTCTTCGATGGTGACATACATCGTTTTCAGATAAGCCTTAATACCGCTCTTACCGTTCACGTCCCAAGAATACGGCCGAATCGTCAAATCAACCTTCCGAATCTCCGCATAGTCCAAAGTGGAAATGGATTCATCATCCAACGGTGTTTTTGTCTTTCTGGTAATCATATACACCTTAGGCGGGATATTCTCAAAGCTGACTGCCACCTGGATATAATGTTTCGGCTCTTCGTCCTCGTCTCTCGGAGCCAGCGCTCTTACATTCCATCCATCATTGGAGAGTTTCTCCGCCTGCTCCGGATCTTCGATGATGACACAGAAATTCCGATTTCCAGCCCGATTGTATTTAGACTCTTCGCCTCGGAAGTTTCGAAAAATAATTCTTGCGTTTTCAATAATGATATTGGGTACATTTTTGTAAGCCATGATATACTTCTCCTTTTCTTTAATTAAATGGTATTTCCTCATCAGCGTCTTCTGGAATGTTCATAAAATCCTCAAGCTTAGGTTTGGGAATATAAGGATCATCGGATATGAACCATTCAAAGTCACCATATTTGGATATGGTTTCCACTGCATCGTCTACAAGCTTGTCATAATAAGAACGATCAACGGAATCCTCTTTAGAGAGTTCCTTTACCATCTCAGACTCTAACCACCGATAGCCCTTTGACCCAGTGGCAGCATAATATCGTCCGTCCTTTTCTCTCATGAGCAATCCGCCACCAGCCCCCGATTTAATCGGACAGAACTGACCAACTCGTCCAATGAAAATATAATTGTGAGTCGCCTCGTCTTTTTTACAAAGCTCGCTGTATCTTGCTCCTATTTCTTCGTATGTATATCCGTATTTAGATGCAACATCTTCAAGAGATTTCCCTCCAGCCTGACTATTCCAAGCCTTGTCGATGGCATTTAATTCCCTTTCTTCCTCGGTTGTAAGCCGCGGAAGTTTCTCATTCATATCCAAATATAAAGCGCTGCTTACCGACTTGGTTTCACACACATCTTCAAAGGCAATTTCTTCGCCGCTGAAAAGTTTCTTGAAGACATACGGAATCTGGAACTGAGTTCCTGTGGCTGTCCATTTTCCGTCTTTATACTTGGCGATATAGACGGCGTCATTTACAAGGCACATCCGGTCGTATGTAGCCTCATGCTCAAAGGTGTAACCATATCGCTTTCCGTAATCCATAACAAACTGGATAATCTCCGGTGTCGCATCAGGAATCTTGATAGAGTCCGTCTTAATGTGAGCAACAGTAAAGCCCCGTTCCTGTACCTCGTGTTTAAGGTTAATCATGAACAGAGCTCCTCGTTTGGCTACAATATTATCTTTGTTTCTCGGATCACGGAACGGATTCTCGAAGTTAGCAGAAGTCAGACCATATACCGAGTTGATTGCCGTCTTCAAAGCATTTGCCAAATCCTTCGCTGTCATCTCTCCGTCAATGACCTTCTGGATATATGGTGTCAACTTCCCATCCAGCATATGATTGACTTCGTCCCAAGCTTCGTGTTTGATGCTGACTCGTCCTTCCACAATGTCACGGAAGGCTCTCGTAAATTTCACACCGAACAGAACTTCTGCAATTGCACTATGAGGATGCATAGAGGAAATATCCAGCAATGCCACATTTCCGTACATACCAGGTTCTGCATAGACATAACCGCCTTCTCCAACTTCTTCTCCTCGATATGTCGATTTTCCATTCTCATACTTGTATCCAGGAAAATATGGTAAGAGACTTCCTTCATCGCCATGCGTTTGCGCCATCATTTCGGGACACGCTTCGGCCAAGAAGGAATAGGTTTCTTCATCAAGGTGATGCACTGGCTCTGCCAGATTTCGGTAATTGAACTGATCCTGTGGTTTCCGCTCGTTTCCAAATATAATCTTCTGGGTAAGCGTATTGGTCGTATCATTCACTGTCATTCCAGCCAAATCCGCCAGAATCTGTCGAGCTGTCCAATCAGCTTTCAGATAATGGAATGCCGCTTCGGTTGCAATTACATCGTTATCACAATACTCGGCAACTTTCGTCCACATTTCTTCTGGAACCGGTTGATCCCAAGGAAGCCCAAGCTCCTGATGATGGATTCCCATCTCAATTTCCAGCTTCTTCAAGCTCTTTTTATTTCCGGCAGATGCAAAGTCATACACATCCGTATAGGAAACATTGTAGGCTTCTCCAAAGAAACAATTCGGACTTCCACTGATAATTTTTTGTGAGAGGTTATAAAGCTGCTCGTTTGTATAACCCATGAGTCTTGCATACAGAATATGATTATCATATCGCCGACAGTTAAACCCGACCAACCGGAATCGCATCAATTCCTCAATCTCCGTTGGAGTCGGGTTAATCATACGCACCACAGGCTTTCCTTCGCCCTCGATTTTCCAGTTTACAAGGAACAGATTTGGAAATACCTCAATATCGTAAAATACCAACTTTGCTTCTTCGTTTCTCCCCGCTGTGGAAGGGTCTGCTGATTTAAACTGCATCTTATTAACCAGCTTGATACAGTATTCGGCCTGATGCGTACTATTCGCAGCAAATGCTAAAACCGCATTCCGCATGTCCGTCACGTCATAACTCAAATCGCTGGAATATGCGTCCTCCAGTATTTTGTAGATAAAGTCGATACTGGGCTTAGTACCCGGATGGATTTCTTTATTCAGATTTCTCTTGATTAGTGTTCTAAGCCCTTTCTCGCTTTTAATCGCTTCAAAATTTACCATTTTATCTTCTCCTTTCGTCGGTAAACCAGAGCTAATCGTTGCGATGGGCAAATCATTACACTTTGTAAGTTTTCTTCGTAATGAGCTTTTACCCGTGAACACTTTCACTTCGATGTGGTCGTCATAAATACGACTCAGTTTTTTCACATCTCCCGTATAAATATAATGAAGATGAACCCCCTTTCCGCTTTTGCTTAGCTCTGCATAAGTCGCCGGCCACTTGCTTGCTTCTTCTACATTCCGTTCGAAGGATTTGTTCCCTTCCTTATTTGGAATATCGAAATCAATTACGATGTGGTTTTCCGGGACTTTAACATAGTGGATTTTAGAAGTATCCAAATCCGATAGCTTCGTTTTTACCTTGTTCCATTTCATGGAAGGTGTTTCTTTGTCTGTTGCATACTGCGATGGACAATCGGAACATACCTGATCGAAAATGGATTTGGCAGTATTAAACTGCAATAATGAAGGCTTCTCTTCCGGCTTTTCAGCAACCATTTCCTCTTCAAATTTTTCAGTCCGGAATCCGATATAATAACTTCGTACTCTCGAACCGTCCTCCATGTTGAATCGCTCTTTGTAGTCATGGAAATAGTTCTTCAGTTCTTCCTTAAAAATTCTCTGAGAAAATGGATAGCCTACTTTGGCTTCATCACAATAGGTCTTATACATCTCCCAGGCAGCTTTCAAAGTCGTGCCGTTTTCCCGTTTGAATACATGGTAGGAATCAATGATGAAGTTATAGAAATCATTGGATGCGCCCAGCATTGCAATGGGAATATAGTCATCATACAGACCGGGATTGTTTAGATAGATTTCCCGGCAGTGATATGCAATCGCTCCCAGTTCGAATTCAATCTGTTTCATAATTGCTTTGTATTCCTTCGGGCTCAGCTTATTTCCTGAAGGAGATACGTCAATCAGTCGTCGAATCAAACCAGATTTTGCATCTGTAATCTTTACCGGCTTGTTGGTACCCATGAACAAAAAACATTTGAATCGGTTGGAGTAAGTCGATTTGAACTTCTCATTTACGGTCATCAGCTCATGGGACACCAAGCTGTTTAACCTGGTATTATCCTCAATTCTTGACAAATCGCCATCATGCTGGATCGCAACAAGCGGATTACTCTTGAATGCCTCCAATGCAAAAGAATTACTGGACGCCCCCAGAGCTTTTGCGTCAAAGACCGAATAATACCCTTCAAAGAGCTGCTGAATAATATTGAGAACTGTGGATTTACCTGTTCCGGCAGCTCCATACAGAACCATAAATTTTTGCAGTTTTTTCGATTCTCCACATACCACAGAACCGATAGCCCATTCAATTTTCTGTCGCTCAGCCTCAGAGTACAGAGTAGACATCAATTGGTCATAAGCAGACAAATCGCCAGCTTCAAGCGGATATTTCAGCTTTTTACTGGCGTAATCTTTTTTATCGGTTTTTGTGTTGGAGAATATCAATTTGTCATCCAGCATGTGGAAAGAATCCCGCATTTGTTTCTGACAATATTTGTGCCAGGAATCAATCATTCCAGACTCTGCATCCCACATGTGAAGAACTTTTATTTCAGAGTCAAAGCGCTGGCGGCTTTCTTCTGCGTACCTATCCAGTTCACGGTCGATAAGTTGTAAAGCGTCCTGTTCATCTGTAGACCATAAACCTCGTTCCTCAATCCAGATAGCGTAGAAGTCACCACCTCGAATCATCAGATCGGAGCTTTTCTTAATAATGAACTTCGGATAGATTTCAATTACACCACGCTTTGTACTACGTGTAGAAATCATCAAAAAGTCGATCATCTCATTTTTTACTCTCCTTTATCGCACTTCATTTCCTCTATTGTTGATTCCAATTTCTCGATTCTCTTTTTCTGCTCTACTCGATCCAGTTCCAGGAGAACCAGATTAACCGTTACGATAAGAACAAGCGTACTTAATTTCCGATTATAACGTGCCTGTTTATTCATGGATTTCCGGATAGACCGGATCGCTGTTTCCGAGCTGCTAAGACTTCCAAAAATATAATTCATAACCTCGCACATTTTACTTTTTTTCTCCCTTCATTCCATTCAGAAAGCTAGTAATCGTTTCAAATTTCCAATCTTTCTGACCGTGATAAGTGAATATAAATTCTTGGCCATTTTTCTGGCGGATACGGATACTGTTCCTTCCATTTGGAAACCACATATCAATCCGCTCTCCTGAAAAATCGGGAAAATAACTCTCAAACCACTTCATTACTTCACTGTGACCCATGGCAATCTCTCCTTCTAAGTATTTTCGTCCAAGTACCAGCACATCTGATACCAGATTTCAACAGATCTCAAATCGTATCGGCTGCGATTTACGGTAAACAGTCCTCCGTCACCATTACGGCTATATTTCCGATCCAGAAACTTCTGGACAATGTCCTCGACATAATCTCTGTCAAACTTGGAATCATTCATAGAACCCAGCCCAAGATTGACAATCATATTCCAAAACCACTGTCCAGTTCGGTTTCCAATGTCTGGATCATCCATAATATGTTCTTCACACCGAATCGCAAGCGCGATCATCATTTCCAGCACACTGCAAGTCCGATTATCCAAATAGGTGGAAACCATAGAGCTGCTGTATCCGTTTTCATAACCAAACCGATACCTTAAATCCACTCCATCTTCCGCCCGATTTCCATCCATCGGAATACTGTAAGTAAATTCGATTCGATGCAGCTCTCTTAAAAGCTTTTGATACGATAATCTCTTTGAATATCTCCCATCAAATACAAGCTGATACATCCAGTTAAAATATGCATCATTAAGCTCGTTCTTTGTCATTACTCCTCCATTCGATGTGGCATCGTTTTTACAACATCGGAATAGTTTCTCTGGTCAAGCAGGATTTCATAATCGCACTTTAACCGGTCATTTCGGACAAACACAGAGTCGTCTTCATATTCCCCGAAATGATTCAGAGAGCCCTTACCGACAATTTCCTCCACATCGTCTACCTCTTCATCATTCTCGTCAGCCAGAACTTCGTCTGCATAGTAAGTGAGGCTGATTTTTTCATACTCTTCAAATTCGCCAAATTCCTCTGGCGAGATGACATAAGGTTTTTCCACAAACGCCTCTCCTTTCTTTTCCTCAACCGTTTTGGAATAATCCGTATAGCCCTCTTTCTGAATGATAGACGCGTACTTTTTGAAATCCATGTCGTCTACATCCTTCGGAGTTCTATCTTCCGCTACTTTAAGGCCATCACGAAAACCCTTCACAAAACTCTTTCCCGCTTTCTCTACGCTTTCTCTTTCGGCATAAGCTGCTTTTACGGAGTCGATTTCTTCCTGAGCGATCAGCTCATATTTCCGTTTCAGCAGTTGCCATGTACATACAGAACCAATCCCCGCTCCAGCAATAAAAGCAAGGAAAGTCAATCCTTTACTGCTCATCCTCTTCCTCCTCGTTTTTAATTGTCATTACGGTTATTGCCAAACCGCCAAAAAGAAAGGAGACACTCAACAGAATGCCTCCCATAATATGTCTTTTTCTCTTAGTATCCAGAACATAGTCCAGTACCGATATCACATTCTCCAGACCGTCCATATCAATGCTCCCTTCCCGTTGATAGAATTGCGATTCCACCAACAAAGCAGATACCGGACATTGCCGCCAGTGTATAAGACACAAATGCTAAAAGATTACGCATGATGATTCTCCTTTCTTCACTCATACCTTGAAAAATAATGATTTTCAACTTGGAACATCGGAACGCCATACGCACTGTATTCTCCTGCCGTAAAGAACACAACGTCGTAATTGCTCCTTGACTCCAGTTCCTCATAGACAAGGTCACAAATATCCGCTCGGACTTCGCACCTGTCCACTCGACCATTCCACATAGATGAAAATTGATTCGGTTGATAAACCACTTCATATACCGTATCGGGAAAATGTTCGGAATCTACCCGATTCAATATAGTATCGATAACAAGGCGTTTTCCTTCTTCACATTCACCTTCGGCTTCTGCCATAGTAACTAGGGCGATTAACTCTACATCTTCTCTCGACATTTTCGGTATAACTTCTTCTAATCCCTCCATTTCCTCAGTGGCAATTGGAATGGATTCCTCTTGCAAAACTGTAATAACCGGTTCTGTCTTTTCGACAACGCTGGCCCTAGGTATTGCTACAACGTCTTCCCCTTCTGAGTGAAATTCAGATACAAAGAACGAAGATGCTATCACGATACCACACAAGATCGGAACCGCTATTACTTTGATTAACTTGCGCATAAATTCCTCCCAAATAAAAACTATCCCCAAGAATCGTAATAACTCCTAGGGATAGTTATAAATTTATCTCTCACATCAAATCCCAGATGTTCCCATCCACATTAAAATCCAAAAGGATTGCCTGGTCGAATCCATTGACATAATCCGAATAACTCAGATTATCAGAATACAGACCGAAATCAATGTAATTATCTCCTTTAGAATTTTCCGGATTATAAACCCAACCAACAATCTGGCCGGCTTTTGTTCTCGGAAGTCCAAGCATCTCATAGACTTCATTCAGAAATACGCGCTTCTTTGCTTTCAACAAGTCGTTTGCATAACGCTCTTGGGCTTTGATGAACATCAGATTATATTCATTGTTGCTTTCCCAATGAGGATTAAGAATGGAATTTCCATCCTCATCCTGCGTGTACTTTTCAAAGAATCTGGCATAACCGCTGATATCCCCCGGACTTACCACAAAACCATTCTTCTTAACTTTCTTCTCTTTTCCAGTCTCTTCATCAATAACCGTTTCATCAAACTTTTTGGCTTTGAGATTATATTTCAGTTCACGGTCAACCTCTTCGCCAAATCGTTCGATCACACGGCTGCGATACTCTTTAAATCCTTTATCAATAGCTGCATAAGCCGCACTTAGAGCTACATTTCTCTTACGAAGAATGTTATTAGATGCCAAAATACTGGTGATTGACAATGCACCGAGTATGACGGAAGGCCCATACAGTTTGGCAAATTTCATACCGGTCTGAACATAAACAATCGCCAAATCTTTTTGGGCATCCTCGCTGGAATACCGCTCCTTCACGGATTCGTCTGCTTCACATTTATGAATTGTTTCGACATCTTCTTTTGTCTTGTCCAGAATTTCACCCACTTTTGTCGTTGCTTTACAAGCCATTACCGCGCTTGTAACCACACCGATAACTCCAGCCACAACGAGAATCTCCGGACTATGCTTCTTTAACTGGAAACTGGTTTTACTAAGAAAACCATTCATGCTCTTTACAATCTCTGCTTTTTTCATGATTATTTATTCTCCTCTTCTACTTTTTCTGTTTTCTTTAAATGGTCGATCAAATGCTGGGCGTACCAAAGGATTTTTTCCAAATCCTGGATTCCGTTTTTCTTCTTCCAACGGCAGGCATATTTGATGATGTTTGCGGTATCGGCAGCCTCAATTCCTTTTAAATCAGAAGTAAAGGCTTCGATTACATCAATAACTTCCATACCCGTTTCGGAAATATAATGATCCGGATGAGATACCATCCTGTCTTCTGACTCATACATCTTGAATCCCTCCTTTACAACGGCATTGGTTTAGGCAATTTTAAAATATAACCATCCCTTACTCGAACCGCCCTGCATCCAGCAATATCAGTCCATCCGTATTTATTGGCAGCATAATTGTCATTGGACACGTTTGCCAAATCATAAAGATCTGCAACACTAACTACCTCATACTGTGCAATAATTTCGTTCATGGCGTCTAATACCGATTCCGCATCTCCACGAGTTTCGAATAAAAGCTCATCATATTCGTAGCTCGTCCGGCTCTTCGGTGCTGTATAATCTTTCTTTCCGCTGTCGTAATACTTCTGATAGGATACCTTGGACGCTGTAGAGTTCTTTTTTGACTTCCCAGTTTCTCCATAGAGGATCATATCAATACCATTGGTAACTATATCGGAAATTGCCTTTTTTATTGCCGGCACCAGAACATCCATCACAATATAAGATTTTACGTTATTGACATCTTCAGAAATGAATACGTCTGCAAACTTCTGCATTTCTGATTTTTTCTTTGATTTTACCGTCCCAGAAATCACTTTCTCTACACGTTTTTCGGGAACAAGATTTTTCTGCTCCTCCTTTGATTTGTGGGAATTCGGCTTATATTCCTCCATTAAGTTGTCTCCTTTCCGCTCACCAAACTGATCTTTCCAGGCAATATAATCTTTGTACCCGGAAGTCGGTTGTTTTTCTTTTTAAACTGATAAGTAAGGTTTGACCTTGCTTTCTTTTCTGAAACTGCCCGTGTGGAAGCAATCCAGCGATTTGCAACACAGTTGTCAAATTCCATAACTGGGCCATCATACGAATACATGTTCATAAATTTCACCTCCGGATAAAAGAAGAAAGGGAAAGCACCTTGTTACAGGTACTCTCCCTCGTGTTGAAACACATTTTTTCGTTTAGGCTTCTTCGGAATCCTCTTTTTCATTCTCAATGATTGGTTCTTCGGGTTCATCCCACTCAGCATCGATAATCTGCTGCTCCTTCTGAGCTTTGATTTTGGCAATCATCGGCTTACCCACATACCTGTAGATTACAACACCTGCAAGTACGGCTAAACCGATACCGGCCGCAACCTTAAACCCCTTACCAGAACTCGCTTTAACGATTTCCTCTGTGGCTGTTTCCATAACCTCTTCGTTGTTCATGATTTCATTGGTTTCCATGTTTATTCTCCTTTCAATTTTTGAAAATGTGTGGTTCTTCTTCCATTAAAGCCACTGTTTTTTTCGCGCGTCACATCAGCTCACTGAAATCGTATCTCGGAGCAATACTGTAATCAATCACCAGGCAGGGAGTTCCATCGCCGGCCAATTGAGAACTAAATGATAGATTAATATACCCATTATCAATATTCCATCCCAACTCATCGCCGATTTTGATATTATCCAGACCGACTTCGTAGTAGAAATCATTTAAGGATACATACATCTCATCGCGCATCTGACGATTTAATTCACATTCCGCTTTCTTAATTTTGTCGATATCGCCTTTAAAATATCTGCCAGAAATCGCGTCATAGCAGAGCGTATTTCCCTTTTCTGTAATGATTACCTCTCTTGTTACCACTGGATTTTTCTCGATTTTATCCTTTGCAACGGCATCTTTCACAGTTTCGTGCTTCTTCTCTCCGAACATCTCAACGACTTTTCCCTGATAATCCTTGAGAGCGGATTCCGATAAGGTATATGCCGTTGCAAGTGCTGCATTCCGTTTAGCGTTTACTGAGCTGGCTCCAATTAAACATGCAATGGAGAGGGTTCCCGTAATCGCTGCCGGAATATAACATAACCAAGTTGTTTTTACCACATCCGCGACTTCAAGCTCCTCGGCTCCAATTTCCTCTTTTCTTTCCTCAATGAGAATCAGTGCTTTCGGCGTTGCCCGGACCGCCATGACAGTCGTTGTGATCATACCGGCAATACCAATTCCTGTAAGAATTTCAGGGCTGTGCTTTGCCATGGATGTTCGAACTGACGACAAAACTTTTGATATGTTCGATTTATTCATTATCTCATTCCTCCAAATATCACACTGAATATCGTTTTAACCATGTCAAGAGCCTGATTCTCAGTAAAGCCGGCACGAACAAAGCTGTCCATAATTACTTTGGTTTCCGCTGTTGCTTTATCGTACTGCTTATATTTTTCTAACTTCTCAATTTCCTTTTTCAGAGTATCAATCTCATTTTCTTTATTCCAAATTTCCATCTTTAACGCTGCTTCTTTTGTAACCATTACATCATTCTGACAATAATGCAGAATGTCTTCTGAACCAGCATCAAAGCCCCAAGGATAACGGCCAGATCTACGGGGCACAGGGCCCCTGGATTCCTGCTTAACCAACCAGAATTCCGGACGAACTCCACCAGAGCCCGAAGCGAAGCCGTAGTGCGCAGCGCCACCGTAGGCCACATAAGCGAAATAAGCCGAAGAAAACTCCTCTTTTGTAGCATTTCTCAGCCATCCCCACGTAAGCTGATCTTCAAAACAAGCAATTCGATTCTTGCACTCTTTCATCAAAGGCAGCTGTTCATCGCTATCTGGTTCCAGATTCTTGTTATCCCATTCGTCTTCGTGACCAACAATCTGTCCAACAGTTGGAATAGTAAGTCCGTAAATCTTATCACGCAACTCTTCTGGAAACGCCATAAACAGAACTGTATCCATCCACTTCTTCAGATCGGACTTTTCAAACCCGCTTTTTTTTGTAGAGCAGTTATTCATCGGCCGGCAGGTAACATATTCGTCAAATATAAACATGACGCCCTCGTCCGTAACCTTGTGAGCGGTCGCGGTAAACTCTCCAAGCTCTGCCAGCGGAATGACCATCTGATCTCCTACCTGAATGTTTGCTGTTTCGATTTTCTGCTTTCTTAATGCCTTCATAATGTTTCTCCTTTCGAAAATAAAATTTGTGGTTATAAAATAAGACCGAGAAGTGTCTCGGCCGTATTTTCTGCAACTTGAAATATGTGGTTATTTGCTGGATTTTCCGACAGATAAAGAAAAAGCTCCATTTTCAATATAAACCCTTCTATCACTAAATCGGCTTCTGTCATCGGATGATCCATAATGGCCAGTAGAATCTCGTCAACCGCCCACCGTTCATACGAACGTTCCATAATGGCTGATTTAGGCCAATTTTCTCCCGGTTCAAACAGATGCATATTCGTATAATTCATGATTTTTTGAATAGCCTCATCATTCATCAGCACTTGCTCCAAACTAAAAAGAAAGAGCCCTTGTTAGGACTCCTCTTCGTTTTCATCATCTTTTTTGGCAAGTGCCTCGTTTACCTTTTCTTCAATTTTCTCATCCATTTTCTTTTCGTTTACCCAATCGGTAAGAATACTTACTCCAAATCCGATCACCGTAACTGCAATCCCAATGGCTTTGATAAAATTTTTGTTTTTCATAAAGCATTAGCCTCCTTTTCATAATACGGTCTGTAATTTTTGCGAATCATTCAAATTTGTTGACCGCCATCGTGTCTATAATGATGCACTCCAAGCTATCTTCCAACGTTGATTTGTAATTATCAAAATCCAACCAATAGCAATCCATTTCTTCTACCATATAGCTGATATCCCATCCGAGTTCATCGCCTCCGTCTATGCCTTCGACACCTAAAAATGACAAGTATTCATTTAATGAACAATCGCCTTTAATGGAAAGATTCCGATTTACATGATATTGGGCGTTTAACACCGCTGCCATTGTGGTTCTAAAATACTTCTTTGAGGCAAGATCATAGAAAAGCAACCGTTCACTTTCAGAATCCATGTCCATGTTGTAAACCTGATAACCCCAGTCGTAGGAAGACACCATGGCATCTTTCGCCATTTCCGCATGGATTTTATCATCCGCATCCTCTCCGTAAACTGTCTTGGCTGACTTCCGATATTGCTTATAGGATTCATTGAGCATAACGTATGCACTCATCAAAGAAGCCTGTTTCTTTTGATTTAATGCATTCGCTCCAAAGATACAAGCAATAGTTGAAACTCCCAGCAGTACAGAAGGAATATAAGTCGGCCCCGCTACTCGGACGATTTCTAATTTAGTTAGATTTTCGCCCTTCTCCAGCTCTGCCTCTTTCAACAATTTTATTGCTTTAGGGGTTGCCTGAACAGCCGTAATGGTTGTTGCAATGACTCCAATAGAAGCTACTACCGTTAAAATTGTCGGAGATGAGCGATATAATTGACGCCCGACTCTTTTCAAGGTTTTAACTTTTTGCATAATATTCTCCTTTCGTTTTATCCTATTCCATGGCATATAACAGATCTTGAATATTTTCTCCAACCATCTTAGCGGTGGTAAATATAGAACTGTTCTGTTGATTCATAGAAGCAAAGTCATCCATTTTTTCTATAAATGATCGAGCCATCGCTTCTAAATTTTTTATGGACATTTTGGTCTGGGGAAAAATATGATCGGCTACATAATTTCGAAATTCTCCAATCGCCCACAATGTATTGCTCACCCTAGTGAACTCTTTCTTGTCGAATACCGGATTTGGCAACCATTCGTCCATTTCGTACATATCACATAGAATCAACGCCAATTCGTCCAAACTCAAATTTCTGACCACCTTCTTAAAATCCCCCTTTCTTGATTGATAAGAAAATAAAAGAGAACCAGTATCGGACTCGAACCGATTACCTCCACGGAAGTGTGGCGCTCTGCCAATGAGCTAACTGTTTCTCCATAATAGGAATTGTAAATTTTGCGAAGTAAAAAGAAAGAGCCATTGCTGGCTCAATCCTCTTAATTTAAACCGATTTTCTTCAGAATTTTCATGAGTTCTTCTTTACTCATATCTGCATCAATACTCACATGTACGTGCGCTTTTTCATCTGAAATCGAAGCATTCAACTCGTTTAACTGGATATCTACGTTATATCCAAGCTTTTTATGTAATACCCCTTTTGCTAATTTCGAAAGCAACATCCGTGTAAATTTTGAGTTGATTTTCATTTCGTCCATACTCCTCTTCCTCCTCTCAAGATCTATCGTTTTCCATAAGAGAAGCTGTAAAAATCACGCAAAAAGAAAGAGTCCTTGTTAGGACTCGCTCTTATTGATAATGGTGATCTCTTCAATTTTCTTCTGGCGATCAAGCCAATCTTCGAATTCTTCTTTGTTTCTAAACTCTCGATAATCCTCGACTCCTGATCGCTTATACGTTATTTTAATCATAAAAGTCACTCTCCTTTCACAATAGGAGATGTAATTTTAGCGGACTAAATATTTCTCCTGTCAAAAACAGTCTCCCATCGTTCCCTTTTAATCGGCTTCATTTTTAAAGCCCACATAATCTGACGAAGTGTCACAGTGGGATAAAGCCCGTCCGTAGCCATTCCGGAATGTGTATCAAAGTATTCTTTAAAACGAGGATGCAAATATAAATCATCCGTAATCCATGGATCCACGTCTCCCCACCAGGTACTCTTTGTTTTCTCGTCAAATCTCTGCTGAATAACTGCCAGTCCCTTTTCTCCGATTTGGAACAGCGTGCAGCAATGATAGACTGGATGGTCACAAAAATATACTTTTCCGTACATCGACAAATAGATGTTCGGTTTTTCATAATGGTATCGCATCATTTATTCTCCAAAAAGAAAAAGCCTATGCCGAAGCATAGACCTTCTCTTAATAATATTTTTAGTCATCAAATAGCTTACATGACGTTTTGCAATACGGATATGGTCCTCCGCAGGCTCTGCATCCGGCTGGCGGAATATCTCCTTGTTCCATATCGAGCATTTCTTCCGTCCATTCTACTTCTTCATCGGACTCATACTCGTAATCCTCTTCGTCCACCTTTAATCCACACGATGGACAGATATAAATTCCGCATCCAGTCTTCGGATCTTCTGTTTGCCTCATGACGGCTCCACACCGATTGCAAATCGCATATCCGTTATTCAGGTACTCAATCAATTCAATACCTTCGGGTTTGATAATTTTGTAGCTCATAAATATTATCTCCTTTCGTTTTTCGAAAGAACCGCTATTATTGTACGGTTTCTTCCGGTGTACGGTCAAGAGACAAAGAGCTCTTTGTAGCATCTCCTTTCCATAATAGCGTCTGTAAAAATCACGCAAAAACGAAGAGGACATGTGTAAATCACGCCCTCCTCATTTCTGACCGGTTAATTATTTCTTTGTCGGTCTAAAACGATTGAATAATCCTCTGAATGTTGTTGAGGTATAGGTTCCCGTTTCTTCAAACTTGAATCCTTTCCGCATCCAGATACCATAGAACATTATCGGTATGAGAAGTTCTGCCGCTGCAATCCCCAGTTTGAAATATCGATCCTTCACTTGCTCGTCAAGCTGAGAACGCTTATACTGCTCATCCTGTACGTCGGCTTTGATCTGTTCGTCCAACTGAGATTTCTTAATCTCATTCTCCCGGACATTTGCTTCACTTTCCAACGTACGCCGGCTTCGCTTATCCTCTGCGTCCAGCTCACTTTTGGTTTCCTCGATTCTCAAACGGTAGAGTTTTGCCAGATCCTCTATAGCCTTTGATTTCTCTTCGCTACCCGAATCCAGAGAAGATATTGCTTGAATTTCCGCTGCTATCTCCTCATTCAACAATTCTTTGATGTTTTCACTCATTTTAGTTCTCCTTTCGTGAATTCATTAACTGCTCCATAAAAGGACTTGTTATTCGTGCGAAATATAATTTTTGATGTTGACTTTCAAGACTACATATCTTTTCTTATATATCGCATCCGCTCCCTTATGGGACAGCTCCAAAAACAAATAAGGTCCGCTGTCCGGATCGGATTGATCAACCCGCAGCGAACCAACGACATCCCTTCGGAATACCTGTCGTCCGAAGACAATTCCGATAACAATACCAACGATAATGCAAATAACCAGCTCCATATTTTGTTCTTCCTTTCAAAAACCTTTTTCCAGATTTCCCACCCGGGATTTTTTCAAATATCAACATAGCATGTCTTTCGGATACCTTGGTACTGTGTTTTAACCTAGGATAAAAAAGAAAGAGCCATTGCTGGCTCAATCTCTTAAAATTTAGTAACCCCTTCCCGTTCAAATGTTTCTAAAACCTTCGCTGTTAAAGATTCATACTCATCTGGGTAAAACTTTGCTATTGATTTTTGGCACGCCGTGATACCTTTTTGGTAGCTATAACTCGCTAACAATCCAATACCGCAACACGCACATACCCCAGCCGCAAACAGTCTACCAATTTGTTGTTTTCTAATTTTCGCGTTGATTTTCATAAGTTCTTCCATTATGTGTCACTCTCCTTTCACAATAGGAGATGTTATTTCTGCGTTCCTTCGCCCTCATACACGATCTTCTTTCTCATGTCGGACCAGGCAATATATCGCTCTTTCCGACACACGGGGCAATGGAATTTACACACCTTTCCTCCGATATCCACCACCTCTTTGCTGTCCGCCTCCAATCGACTTTGACAATTCGGACAGTTGAAGCGATAGACTTTTTTGACTGCTATGTCTACAATCTTCATTTCAATCCCTCACTTTATTCAGTAACCAGAAGAATCGTCTGTACAAGTTGTAATAAACATCCTTGCAGCATGGAATATTTAACCTAGCTTTCAATATATCGTAGGACCATCCCTCGGTTACTCCTTTTAAAATGTAAGTGGATAACTCTGCATCTGTCGCAATCGCCGCTTGCTCGACCGTCTTCATACGCTCTAAATAGTGAGATCGAGCTTCTGCACATCGAGCAGTCGGATCGCCAACCACCCCGTTCTTTGAAAATACTTCCATATCAGAAGGCCGCCGGCTAAGCCCATCCAGGGCGGCGTATGCTTTCTTCCATATCGGATACTGTAAACAGAAATGCTTCAGTTCATAGTAGCGATGACGTTCAATCCAATATGGATTTTTCTCAGATAATTCCGGGCGAATCGTTGTTCCCATATTAACGCTTCTCTCCTTTCCATAAATATCCGGTTTCTTCCCAGAGCCGCTTCGGAGAAATATAAAAGTTAATGCGTCCATACTTCGAATTCATCTCTTCAATGTTGGTAATCAACTTTCCGTTTCTAGTAGCCTTTCCAATAGGAAGCCATCCGGATATGATACCGGCTCGAACCCAGGAAGCATCTTTCCCATACACCCTGGCAACGACCGCTACCGGAACAGACCCCGGCGCAAATATAATTTCTTCCATTGGCTGTTACCTCCTTTCAACGGCTATTCTAGGATAAGAACCGCAATTTGTTAAAACAACCTCGGTGGCTATTTACATTGACTGAATGAAAAACCACAGTTAGAATGTAAAGTATCGAAAGGAGAACTATTTTTAAAGGGATGGAGGTGATGGTCATTGGTCAAAAAGCAGTACGTCTCTTATTCTAAGTGCTTTAAGCCGAAAGAGGAATCCAAACTTTTACCCGAGTACCTGGTTTTCCTTCTGAAGAATAAAGACACCAAAAAGCCTATGAATTGCAGGCAATGCTACACAAAGTAATTCATCACGAGAAGCCGCCACCAACGGCTTCTTTTGATTTTTAACCATTCTCCCCATCCCTTTAAAAATAGTTCTCCAAACGATAAAAAAGAAAGAGCCCTTGTTAGGACTCCATTCTCTTGAAATACAATTTTTGTAGTTTTGCTCTCATTCTTGTCAATTCAATTTGAATCGCTTCTGCCTGACCAAAATTCTTACATCGTAAAAGCATATCCTCGAATATACGAATCTTAGTTTGTAAGTGCTTTTCCTCTTTTGACATCCTGAATCTCCTTTCGATTTTGTCTTTCACAAAAGGAGTTGTAATTCTTGCGAATTCTTCCATCGAGCCATCGTCATCTCGCATGGATAATCTTCATATCCATATGTCTCGCAGGTAATGAATCCCTCTAGTACGCCACGAATCACTTCGGCTTCGTACTGCTTATAAGGGGAAATATAATCCGGCAATTCTCTGCGTATCTGTCCGCAGGAAGGACAACGAAACCGATTTACTTTTACCCATGAAGTTTTTCTTCCTTTAGTCCGAACAATTCTCAATACATTATCGTACCTCTTTAACCTTACTCCGCAATTCCGGCAGGTTAATTCCTCATTGCTAACCATATACCCATCCCTTTAAAAAGTTTAAGTGTAGGAGTTGACAATTCCTACACTATCATATATGATTACTAATGATAAATCAACCTTGCCGCACAAAAATCTCGATTTATAAAATATTTAAGGAGGTATTGAGAATGTTGATAAAATGCCCCGAGTGTGATCTACAGGTTAGCGATAAAGCTACTTTCTGCCCGCATTGTGGCTATCCGCTACAACCCGATATCAAACAACGAAAGCCTCGAAGCAAAAATAACAAGCGAAGGCGACTTCCTAACGGTTTCGGACAGATAAGCGAAATCAAAAATCGTAATCTCAGGAACCCCTTTCGAGCTATGGTCACAGTTGGAAAGACATCCACCGGACGTCCAATATGTAAACCATTAAAACCGGAGTCATATTTTCCAACGTACAATGATGCATATACGGCCCTGGTGGAATACAATAAAAACCCGTATGATCTGGAACCAGATATTACGATAAAGGAACTGTATGAAAAATGGCTCAGTGAATACTTAAAAGATGCATCTGATACTTATATACGTTCTGTAAATTCCGCATGGACATATTGTTCTTCCATATACGATATGCGCGCAAAAGATGTTAGGGCTCGACACATTAAAGGATGTATGGAAGAGGGATTTCGAATCGAAACGAGAGGAAAAAAGAAAGGAGAAAAAATCCATCCATCACCAAGTACAAAATCCAGAATAAAATCTTTATTTAATACTATGTTTGACTACGCTCTTGAGTATGAAATCGTTCCTATGAATTATGCAAGAACATTTGAAATTTCTGGAGACATTATTGTTGAAATAGAGAAAAACAAGAAAAAACACTTTCCATTTACCGATGATGAAATGAAAGTTTTGTGGCAAAATGTTGATAATGTAAAATTTGCTGATTGGATTCTCATTCAATGTTATATGGGTTGGCGCCCGCAAGAACTCGCTACCTTACGGTTGGACGAGGTCAATTTAGAAAAAAGGTATATGCAAGCTGGAATGAAGACAGAAGCAGGGAAGCAACGGATAGTTCCTATTCATCCAAGAATCCTAAAATTCGTTGAACGTAATTATAAATTTGCAATTTCTATCAATAGTGAATATCTTTTTAATGATAAAGGACAGACACATTCCGGTTCCTGGTCTGTAACGTACGACAAATACGCTAATCGTTTTGAAAAAGTGATTAGTCAATTGAATCTAAACCCGAATCATAGACCTCATGATCCACGAACAACCTTTGTTACGATGGGGAAAAAATCCGGTATGGATGAGTATGCACTTAAAGAAATGGTTGGACATACCATACAAGACATAACAGAATCTACTTATACTGTCCGCGATTTGGAATGGCTGAGAGAAGATATAGAAAAAATAAAATAGCTTGTTTTTAGTGTAGGAATATGGGTGTAGAAGTAGTGTAGGGATAATGTATGAGTTACATACATTTCCCTACTTTTTTCTACTTTTAACAACATCTTAAATCCTTAATTTTACTGGATTTCTTAGAATTTCCCAGCCTTTGCCGCTTCCTCAATGCTAACCGCAACCGCAACCGTCATACCAACCATCGGGTTATTGCCTGCACCGATCAGACCCATCATCTCTACGTGAGCCGGAACGGAGGAAGAACCTGCGAACTGTGCATCAGAGTGCATACGTCCCATAGTATCTGTCATACCGTAGGAAGCAGGACCTGCTGCCATGTTGTCCGGGTGAAGTGTACGTCCTGTACCGCCGCCGGAAGCTACGGAGAAGTACTTCTTGCCCTTCTCATTACATTCCTTCTTATAGGTACCTGCAACCGGATGCTGGAATCTGGTCGGGTTGGTGGAGTTACCGGTAATGGAAACGTCAACGCCTTCCTTCCACATGATTGCAACGCCTTCTGTTACGTCATTGGAACCGTAACAGTTAACTTTTGCTCTTAAGCCTTCAGAGTAGGACTTTCTCCACAGTTCTTTTACTTCGCCTGTGTAGTAATCCATTTCAGTCTCTACATAAGTAAAGCCGTTGATTCTGGAGATAACCTGAGCGGCATCTTTTCCCAAACCGTTTAAGATAACTCTTAATGGTTTCTGACGAACCTTGTTGGCCTTCTCTGCGATACCGATCGCGCCCTCTGCTGCTGCGAAGGACTCGTGCCCTGCTAAGAAGCAGAAGCAGTCGGTCGCTTCTTCCAGTAACATCTTGCCTAAGTTTCCATGGCCTAAACCAACCTTACGCTGATCAGCAACGGAACCCGGGATACAGAAGGACTGAAGTCCTTCACCGATTGCTGCTGCTGCATCTGCTGCCTTACGGCATCCCTTCTTGATTGCGATGGCTGCGCCAACAGTATAGGCCCACTTCGCATTCTCGAAGCAGATTGGCTGGATGGATTCTACCTGCTTATATACATCTAAACCAGCATCTTTTGTGATCTTCTCAGCTTCTTCAATAGAAGCAATTCCGTAGCTGTTTAATACTTCATTGATCTGTTTGATACGTCTCTCATATGATTCAAATAAAGCCATTATCTTGTCCTCCTTGTTATTTGGCTATGTCAAATTCTGCAGATGGAAAACCGGAACGAATATGTATGACTCCGGCCTGTCCCATTATTCATGTCTTGGGTCGATAATCTTAACAGCATCAGCAACACGGCCGTACTGTCCCTTTGCTTTCTCCCATGCAGTATTCGGATCGTCGCCCTTCTTGATGAAATCTGTCATCTTTCCAAGGCTTACAAACTGATAGCCGATGATCTGATCGTCCGCATCCAGTGCAATACCGGTTACATAACCTTCAGCCATTTCAAGGTAACGAGGACCTTTCTTTAAGGTTCCGTACATGGTACCAACCTGAGAGCGAAGTCCCTTTCCTAAGTCTTCCAGTCCGGCACCGACAGGAAGTCCCTCTTCTGAGAATGCACTCTGGGTTCTGCCGTATGCGATCTGTAAGAATAATTCTCTCATTGCTGTATTGATTGCGTCACAGACAAGGTCTGTATTTAACGCTTCTAAAACGGTTAAACCTGGCAGAATCTCAGCAGCCATAGCAGCGGAGTGAGTCATACCGGAACATCCGATGGTCTCTACCAGTGCTTCCTGAATGATGCCTTCTTTAACATTTAAAGTCAGCTTACATGCGCCCTGCTGAGGAGCACACCAGCCAACGCCATGTGTTAAACCGGAGATATCTTTAACTTCTTTAGATTTTACCCATTTTGCTTCTTCTGGGATTGGAGCAGCGCCGTGATGAACGCCCTGTGCCACTGTGCACATCTCTTCTACTTCCTGTGAATAAATCATGTTAAAACTCCTTTCGAATAAGTAATAATTGTGAAAAGTACTTTGTTAAATATATCACATCATACTTAGCTATATTCTCTCACAGAATGTCGAATTCCGCAAGTATTTTTTGGATTTCCCTGTAATATTAAGGGGGCTGCGATACAGTTTCATACGTTTCCTTCCCATATCAAAAAATCACTGTTTTTTCCAGATCAATATCATTGAGAAAAAAGGGACAACCACGCCCATAGCCATCACTGCCATGCACAGATAGATTGTTGATTTCGTATTATATCCAACGATCAGCATCTGTTTTGGTTTATCCGGATTATAGCGGACCGCGACAGTATCTCCCACCTTCAGCTTCTGTCTGTTGGTCCCGCTGCCGGAGGTAATCTGATATCCCTTCCCGTTTACAAAATACCTGACAACCGGATATAGAATTTTATCGCTGCTGGACATAGATATTTCCGAATCAAAATCCACTATAATTCCCTCCGTATCTGCTGTACAGTTCTGCCACTTTTCCGACATCCGACTGTAATTCATATATCCAATACTGATCGCTATCACGGCAAAAAAGAGAAGCGAGATTGTTCCCAGCCACTTCATGGTTAATCCTCCCGGTTTCATAATTTAATACGTAAAACAGTTAAAAAGTATATCACAGAGACACGTTTCCATGATATGAAATGCTGCCCGGCATCGCCGGGCAGCACAAACCCCCTGTTTCCAATTCCTTTCCGACCGTCCCTTTCTGACCACCCCTTTTTAAACCTCTTCCGCCTTCCCGTTTCTTTCCAGCCGCTTTAAAAATGGGAGCATAATCATCACGTACGTTACCGAAAAAACTACACTGGCTGCTATTGCCGCCTTATTCCGGTGCCGCCGGGGAATTTCCATTCCCAACAGAAAGCCGGCCGCACAGACACAAAGCTTCAGCAGTGCCACATCACGGATCTTCCAGGTCGTTATATATTCGTCTGCAGTATCCAACCATCGTTTCATAGGCACGTCCTCCTTTTATGCTTCCATTATACCATCAGAAGCACCTGTGATTCAATGGTTTTTCACCGATTATCCGAGCCGGACCGCAGTCTCCACAGCCTGCCTCACCGCCTCCAGTGCCTGAGCGGGCTGTGAGGCGTCACCGATTAAAACAGCCTCCGGATAAGCCTCTTTCAGTTCATCAAAAAGCGCTCTGGCCGGACGTGCACCGCATGCATAGATCACATGGGTAAATCCGCCAAACGTCTCCTGCACGCCATGCCTTTCCACGGTCACATCACTGCCGTTTACGGACATCAGCTTCGTTCCGGTCATCATGGTAATCTCCGGCCGGTTCAGCCGTATCATAGTCGGCACCCGATTATTCACCACCATGCCCGCTCCGATTTCATCCGCCATCTCAATCATGGTAATATGAAGGCTTCCACGTTTCTGATGCATCAGATATTCACAGATCTCACACCCTACCATACCGCCTCCGACCACCAGAACATTTCCTCCGGGGATTACCGTCTCCCCACTCAGCACCTGCCAGGCCGTCACGGCCTGTTCCGGATCGATTCCCGGCACCGGCGGGAGCATCTCTTTGGCGCCGGTGGCCAGAATCAGCACCTCGGGAGCAAGGCCGTCTATGACAGCCCTGTCGGCTGCCGTATTCAGCCGGACGTCTACGGACAGCCGTTCCAGTTCATGCTCCAGATAGACGATCCACTTGCTCAGTTCCTGCTTATGGGGTGGAATGCAGGCAAGCCGCATCTGGCCTCCCAGCTCCATTTCCCGCTCCAGAAGTACCACCTCATGGCCGCGTACCGCAAATGCCCTGGCGCAGGCCATTCCGCCGATTCCGCCGCCCACGATCACCACTCGTTTCGGCTGCTCCGCCGCTGTAAGCTCCAGTTCTTTTTCTCTTCCTGCCGCCGGATTGATCACACAGGAGGCCGGGTGACGTTTTGTCTGTTCCCCTACACAGCCGATAGCACAGGCCGCACACGGTGCAATTCCTTCGTAATCTCCGGCTTCCATCTTATTTACAAAGTCGGGATCCGCAATCAGGGCACGCCCCAGCACTACACCGTCCACCTTCCCCGAATCAACGAGATACCCGGCAAAGCGCGGTTCATTAATTTTACCCACCACAATAACCGGGACTGACGCAGCCTCATGAAGCGCTTCTGCCTCCGGAACATTGACGCCCTGCACCTCTCCGTGACACGGAATAATCTTATTGCACCGCTCATACTGGGTTCCCCCGCTGATTTCAAACGCAGCCACTCCGTGCCGTTCCAAAACAGGGACGAGATACTTCATGTCTTCCAGTGTATTGCCCTGTTCATCCCGCTCGCTTCCCGACATTCGCAGAATAACAGGAAAATCAGGGCCGCAGGCCTCCCGGATCGCATCGAGAACCTCGCACAGCAGGCGGGCCCGGTTATCCAGGCTTCCGCCGTAACGGTCCGTCCGTTTGTTTCTCATGGGCGATAAAAATGATCCCAACAGCATATAGGCGTGCGCACAGTGCAGTTCAATCCCGTCAAAACCGGCACGCCTGGCATCGTATGCGCCTTTTGCGTATTTCTGTATGATTCCGGGTATTTCCTCCAGCGTTACAGCCCTTGTCCTCTGAGCCATGGAATTTAAGTAAACACTGCTGGCCACAGGAGGTATCCCCCGGAATGCACTGACGCTCTCCGGCCCCGGATGGGTGATCTGCGGAATTATTTTTGTCCCGTACTCATGGATTCTGTCTGTAAAACGGCGGTAGGATGCAATGCTCTCTTCATTTCTAAAGCACAGAGTATTTCCCAGATACGGCACATCCGGGTCGACAGAAAGCGCGTCGGTAATGATACAGCCAACGCCGCCTCTGGCTCTTGCCAGCCAGTATTCCTGCATCGTCTCATTGACCGTCCCGTCCGGACTCTCGTATCCGAGAGACATGGGCGCCATAAAAACGGCATTTTTAACAGTCATGGACCCTATCTTCAGTTCTTCCAGTAATCTGGATTTCATGGATCATTCCTCCTCTTCTGTTGAACGCTCTATTTGCGGCAAAACAAGCTCCGCATTCTCTGCCTACAGGCTTCTCGCAGCCTCAAAACCTTCCGCCACCGCATCGATCGCCCGCCTTGCCTGTTTCGCATCGCCAATGACAGTAAACTCAATTCCGGCGCTCTCACAGGCTTCTCTCAATGCACTGCTGTCCCTGGAGACGGATCCCACAGCCAGAACTACACTGTCACAGGCCACAGTCCGTTTTCCCTCCGGTGTATCGACTACGACTCCGGTCTCATCAATTTCGAGACATAAGGCGCTTGTGATTATCTCCACGCCTTCACCGCCAAGCTTCTGCATCACGGCAAGCTTCCGGAGCATGCCTAAATCTTCCCCCGCTTTCTCCTTCATTTCCAGCACCTTCACAGCGTGTCCGGCTGCCGCCAGCGCATCTGCGGTCTCAAGCCCCACCAAACCGCCTCCGATCACGCATACGTCTCCTTCCGGCTCTATTTCATGCTCCAGAACTGCGTTGGCCTGACAGACCATTTTCTTTTCACTCCCCGGAAGCTTAAGCGCAACAGGAGCCGATCCGATGGCCGCAATCACGGCATCCGGTTTTTCTTCCTGAATAAGCTCTGCGGTGAGCGGCGTATGGCAGCGAACCTCCACACCGGACCGTTCCACCAGCCGCCCAAAGGAGACGGCTGCCTGCTTCATCTCCGCTTTTCCCGGAGCCTGGCCCGCCGTGATAAACTGACCTCCCAGACGGTCGCCCGCCTCAAAGATAACCGGCTGGTGCCCTCGCTCATGAAGCACCCGGGCCGCCTCCAGTCCGGCCATTCCTCCGCCTGCGATATAAACCCGTTTCGATGTCTCCGCCTTCGTAAGCTTCCACTCCTCCTCATGCCCCAGGCACGGATTTCTCAGACATGTGATAAACGGCCTGTTCCTTAAATCACAGAATCCATCATAGCAGCCCTGATTACAGCCGACGCAGTGGATGATATCCTCTGTTCTGCCCTCCTTCGCCTTGTTGCAAAACTCCGGATCGGCCAGCTGGGCTCTTCCCATGACAATCAGATCGGCCTTATCCGCCTCCAGAATTTCTTCGGCCTGCTCCGCCGTATTGATCCGGCCTACGGCAATGGTCACCATCTTCGTTTCTCTTCTGATTCTCGCGGCATTCTCCACATTGAAACCCCTCGGAATATCAATGGGCGGAACCTCATATACCGAACCGGCTGTGATGATATTTCCCCTGGACACGTCCAGAACGTCCACTCCATTTTCTCCTGCAATACAGCAGAATTCGATAACTTCCTCGATGGTCAGGCCGCCGGGAAGATAATCATCGTGAGCGTCGATGCGCATGAACAGCGGCATATCCCCGGGAATGGCGCTGCGGATCGCCCTGATGCACTCCAGCGGAAATCTCGACCGTTTCTCAAAGCTTCCTCCATACTCGTCCGTCCTGTGATTAAGGCCTCCGCTTAAAAAGGAATGAGGCAGATAGTTATGAGCGCAGTGGAATTCAATGCAGTCGTATCCCGCCTCCACACAACGCGCCGCCGCATGTTTATAGCACTCCACGATCTCCCGGATTCCTTCCGGTGTTATAGCCGTCAGCTTCTTTCCGGCAAATTCCATATCGTTGACCACCAGCATCTCTGCTCTGGGGTCAAATGTGGTGGCAATGGATCCCTGCCATAACTGGATCGCTGCTTTTCCGCCGTTTTGGTGGATGGCATCCGTCAGCTTCTTATGCCCCTCAATCAGGCTGTCATCACTGATGGACACAAAGTGTGCCGGTGCACTGGGCGTATGTACCGCGGCTACCTCCACAATGTTTAAGCCGCAGCCTCCGGCCGCCCTGGCTGCATGGTAAGCAACGAGTCTCGGTGTAATTTCTCCCTTTTCCCCTGCCATACGGGTACCCATGGCTGGCAGAACCACCCTGTTTTTCAGTTCCAGGCCTCTGATCGTAACCGGAGAAAATAATCTGTCATACATAGAAAAAACCTCCTTCGCATATTGAACGTGATACATCCATTATAGCAAAGAAGGGCTTCCCTATATATTCACATTATGAAGTTTTATTATCATTTTTTGTCAGGCCGCGCCGGCCTCATGTTCCGGCGCCTCTCTCCCTCATTATTTCCCGGTATTCCTCCGGCGTCTGGTTCATCCAGCGCTTAAAATGCCGCAGAAATGTGGAATGGGAATTAAATCCGCAGAGAGATGCTATTTCCAGAACCGTCCTGTCCCCCGTCCGCAAAAAGGAGCAGGCGTAAGAGACACGAACCTGAGCCAGGAGCTCTTCGAACGGATTCCCAAACACCTGTTTAAAAATCTGTTTCACCGTATATGGCTTCATACAGAACTTCTCACACAAATCCCGGAGGGTGATATCCTCGGAAAAATGAATATGAATATACTGCAGGAACTGCATCGCCGGACCGGCCCCGCTCCCCGGCGGCATAATCCCGATGCTTTTCGCCTGATACTCCCGAGGAGTCATCCCGCAGTACTGCTTAAATACCTTGTAAAATGCGGCGGCAGAAGAAAAATTCAGCTGGTCACTGATATATTCCATGGACAATTCCGGGAAATGCAGCAGTGCGCAGGCATTGATCACCTTACCGAACTGTTTGAGCTGAAAAAAGGTAAATCCACATGCCTCCTTCATTCTCCGGTTCAGCGTTTCTGGACTGATCCCTTCCTCCTCCGTCATATCCTCCAGCGTAATATCCTCTCCCGTGGCGAGTATCACTTTCTCAATCATACTCCACACGGTCCGCTCCTTTCGCGGCCTTTTCCCGATTTCCTCATAGGCGTACCGGCAGTAATAAGCGTGCAGCTCCAGTGTCTTGTACTCAATCATATTCAGCCGCTCAAACCGGGCCTCCTTCTCCTCACGAAGAAGGCTTTTCACCAGCGCCTCCACCTCTTCCCTCTCTTCCCCGGAGAGCTGTACCACAGGCCTCGTATCATACACCAGCCGGGCGTTGGCATGCTTCGGATGCCGTTCCCAGCTCATATACATAAAAAGCCCGATGTGGAACCGGATCACCGCCACATCGAGCTTCTCCTCCACCGCCTCCACATGGTGGAAGTGATGGGAATACAAGCAGAACAGACTGCCCGGCACCGCGTCGTAGGCATACCCGTTTACCGATATGGTGCCCTTTCCGGACAACACATAGAAGAGCTCCACCCGCTCATGGAGATACGGTTCGGTAGGCCCGTCGATGCTTCGGCGTTCGATCCCGATCTCCTTCTCCACATAATTGTCATAATGGTTGATGCCCGTATACCAGTCATTCTGCTGTTTCATATGATTAATCTCACTTTATACGATTTTATCCCGCACCGGATGGCCCTCGCAGTGCATCCTCAGCCTATACAATTCTTCTGACTGATAAAATCGTCCTGTATGTAGCCGTACCGACTTTAATTCCTGTCGACGGCGTGCTGGCGTGAACAATCTGCCCGTTTCCGATATAGATCGCAACGTGGCCGGCGTAGCAGATCAAATCTCCCGGCTGCGCCTCCGAGTAAGACACCTCGCGTCCCGCAGAACGCTGCTCCGAAGAGCTTCTCGGCAGTGAGTAGCCAAAGTGCTTGTATACCTGCTGCACAAATCCGGAACAGTCAGCTCCGTTGGTTAAGCTCGTCCCGCCGTATACGTAGGGATTTCCAACAAACTGCAAACCGTAATCCGCAACCGCGCGTCCTTCTGCCGAACCGCCGCTGCTCTTTACCGCGGCAGGACCGGTATACTTATCGTTGGCCGATGTCTTCTTAGAAGTAGACGTGGCCGCCGCTTTTTTCTTTGCCGCTTCCGCTTCTGCCTTCTTTCTGGCTTCCTCGGCCGCCTTCTGCTTTCTGGCCTCTTCCTCCTTCGCCTTCTGGATCTCCTGGTTTTTCTTCTCTACCGTCTTGGCATAATCCGCCGCATCCTTCTTCGCCTGGGCTAACTGGGCGTCAAAATTGCTGACTTCCTTCTTCTTATTGGCGATGGTGGTCTCCAGCTGGGATCTCTGCCCCTGAAGCTCCAGCTCCATAACCTCCATCTCAGCCTTGTCATTCTCCAGCTGCGCCTTATAGTCGGCCACCTGCTGCTTCGTCTCCTGATACGTATCCAGCATCTTCCTGTCATAGGAATAAATGCTTTCCACATACTCCGCTTTGTTTAAAAGGTCCGACATGCTCTTTACCTGCAAAAAGATATCGAGATACTCCGTATCGCCCTTCTCATACATATACTGAATCCGCTTTTTCATGGCGGCATACTGCTTTTCTTCTTCTTTTTTGGCGGCATCATAATCGATCTCCGCCTGCTTGATATCCGCTTCCTTGTCAGCGATATCCGTCTCCAGGAACTGGATATCGGTGAGCAGAGCCGTTAAATCTGAGGTCAGCTTCGATACCTGTGCGCTGACGGCGTTCTTGTTAGCCTCTGCTGCCTCCGCTTTTTTCTTGGCCTCGTCCAGCTTCTGCTGTGCCTCTTTTTTCTCTTTTTCCGCCTTGGATGTCGCCCAGGCGGGAACGGTCTGTGTACATACCATACTTCCGATTAACAGACTGCAGCCGATTCTTCTCAGCCACTTCCGAAAATGATTGCTTCTAAACTGTATTTTTATATTCATCGCTGGTCCTTCGCTCTGTTTTCATTTGGAATTTTTATGTAGAATTACTCTAACTCTTATGTTAACCGAAACCATGGGTAAAATTCAACCCTTATTTTATATATTTTATATTTTTTTTATTTTTCTGTTACTGTTCTCTTTCTCCCGCATGGCTTTCAATTCCTCCAGTACTCTCAGCACAATGAAGGTCGCCAGTACAAAGGTAAAGACATCCGCAACCGGCTGAGCCAGCTGAACCCCCATAATTCCGCAGATTCTCGGGAGAATAAGCAGGGAAGGGATTAAAAACAGTCCCTGGCGTCCCATGGCTACCAGCGAAGCGCGGAACCCGTATCCGATGGACTGGGTCAGCATATTGACCATAATTACCCACGCCTGAAGCGGAAGCGTTAAGATCTGGAGCCGCAGCGCCAGCGTACCGATCCGGATTACCTCCATATCTTCCCGGCGGAATGCGGTAATAATCGGACGGCTGACTGCAAACGCAATGATTCCGAAACAGGTCAGCATCGTAATTGCCACCTTCACGCAGAACCAGAACGCCTCCAGCACACGGTCATACCGCTTCGCACCGAAATTAAAGCCGCATACCGGCTGAAAGCCCTGGCCGAAACCGATGAGAGCTGAGTTAATGAACATCATAAATCTGGAGACAATCGACATGGCTGCAATCGCTGAATCGCCAAACGGTCCGGCCGCAAAATTTAAGATCACCGTCGCCACACTGGCAAGACCCTGGCGGCAGAAGGAGGGAAGTCCGGCGTGCAGAATCTCTCCATACATCTTCCAGGTGGGTGTAAAATTGGCAAGCCTCAGCCGGATGCTTCCTTCCCTGAAATTACACTGATAGAACAGGATTCCAAAGCTGATCATCTGACTCACCATCGTCGCAACGGCCGCTCCGGCAATTCCCATGTGAAATCCAAAGATTAAAACAGGATCGAGAATCATGTTCAAAATACCGCCCGCAGTGATTCCAATCATGGAATACATGGCATTTCCCTGAGCACGGAGAATGTTGTTCATGACAAAGGAAGACATCATAAACGGAGCGGCAATCAGAATATAGATTCCATAGTCCATCGCATAGGGAGCGATGGTTTCCGTCGCTCCCAGAAGGAATACCAGCGGCCGCAGGAAGGTCAGTCCGAAGACCGTAATGAGTATTCCGATTATCAGTGCCGTAAAAAATGCGGTAGCCGCTGATTTATCCGCTTCCCCTCCGTTTCGGTCTCCCAGGGAACGCGAGATGTAGTTCCCGCTCCCCATCCCCAGAGTGAATCCGATGGCCTGTATCATGGCCATGGCGGAGAACATGACGCCCACCGCCCCGGACGCGCTGGTTCCGATCTGACTGACAAAAAAGGTGTCCGCCATATTATAGATTGAGGTCACCAGCATACTGATGATGGTTGGAACCGCCAGCCGCGGGATCAGCGTGGAAACCGGCGTTTCAATCATCTGTACAAACCGTTCCTCCTGTGTCATCGGTTTCTTCATTTATAAACTCCCCCTTCTAAACTCACCATGACGCCTGTGCGCCATCCTCCGGAAGCTTTCCGGATACATACAGAAAACAGATAAAAAACAGAATCCCTTTCATCACACTGGAAATCGTAAATGCCCACCAGATCCCGTCTAAAGCCAGCGGCGAACTGCTCAAAATCATGGCCAGCGGTATTCTCGCCGAGGTGAATACAACGCTGATCACAGAACAGAGCAGCGTTTTGCCGAGACCGGACAGAGCTCCGACCGTCGTCAGCTCGACGCACATAAACATCTGCGAGAACCCTAAAATAACGAGATAGCTGATCCCCATGGGAATAATATCCGCCTCATGGATAAACAGCCCGAATATCTGTTTGGGAAATCCGATCAGCACCCCCGAGCAGAAAAGTCCCCATACAAACATGACGCCGACAGCCGTCATATAACCTTTCTTCACCCGGCGGTACTGGCGCCCGCCGTAGTTCTGGCCGATAAAGGAATTAATGGCCGCCGCGAATCCATCCGCCGTCATCCAGGAAATGGATTCGATCTGGCTTCCTACTCTCTGAACCGCCACGGCCGCATCTCCAAAGCCTGCCACAAACCTGGTCAGCACCATGGAAATACTGGTATAGATCAGATTCTGGACTGCGGCCGGAAGACCGATCCGCACCATCACCTTAAAATAATCCCGCGGAATCCGTTCCAGGAACCGGACCTTATCGAACACCAGCCTGTCCTTTTTCACAACCACGAGAAATACAATTGTTACAATCATCTGAGCCGTAACCGTGGCCACGGCCGCTCCGGTAACGCCAAGTGCCGGAAACGGTCCGATGCCGAATATTAAAACCGGATCGAGGATCATATTCATGACGAGCCCGATGACATTGGCGATAAACGGGGTTTTGCTGTCACCCATCGCTGTCAGAATTCCGGTAATGATCGCATTTAAAAAAGAAAACAGAATCAGGCCACAGGTGATCTTTAAATACACCTGTGCATTGTGAATAATGGCTCCGTCACTCAATCCGAAAAATCCAATGAGCGGACGGGCTCCAAAGACTGTAACAGCGGCAAACATCAGCGCAAACAGAACGCCCATCTGAATCGCACCCGCCGCGAATTTAGCAGCCTCCTCCGGTTTCCCGCTTCCAAGAGAATGGGCAACCTTTACCTGGCCTCCCATCTTGGCCAGAGCCACGACGCCCTGGGAAAGCCACGTATACATGCTGGCTGCTCCTACTGCAGCCACGGCGGGAGACCCCACCAGGCCAATCCACGCCATATCCGTCAGGCTGTATGCCGTCTGGACCAGCGCTGTGGCCATAATCGGCAGGGCCAGTCCCGTCAGAGACGTAAAGATATGACCGTGCAGCAAATCAATTTTCTTACTCATACACACCTCAAACAACACAGGATATCAGCAGGAAGGGCTGCCATGCCGGCAGCCCTCTGCATCCTGTTATCATACTATCTGATCGCTGCTTCTTATTCCGCAGCTTCCTGTCCGGACAAATACTCATGAATTCCTCTCGCTCCGGCACGTCCCGCCTCCATGGCAAGAATAACGGTGGCAGCGCCCGTAACGGCATCTCCGCCAGCGTATACGCCTTCCTTGGTGGTCCTGCCGTTCGATTCCTCCGCAACAATACATTTTCTGCGGTTTGTCTCAAGCCCCTTTGTGGTAGCAGAGATGAGCGGATTCGGTGAAGTTCCGAGAGACATGATAACCGTATCCACCTCAATGACAAACTCAGAACCTTCAATGGCAACCGGCCTTCTTCTGCCGGAAGCGTCCGGCTCACCCAGTTCCATCCTGATACACTTCATGCCTTTCACCCAGCCATTGTCATCCGTAAGAATCTCAACCGGATTCGTCAGAAGATTGAAGATAATTCCCTCTTCCTTTGCGTGGTGAACCTCCTCTGCTCTGGCCGGAAGCTCTGCCTCACTTCTTCTGTATACAATATGTACGTCTGCGCCGAGACGAAGAGCCGTTCTCGCGGCATCCATCGCCACGTTTCCGCCGCCGACTACCGCGACTTTCTTTCCGGCCACGATCGGCGTATCGTAATCATCACGGAACGCTTTCATTAAATTGCTTCTCGTCAAATACTCATTGGCAGAGAATACGCCGTTGGCGTTCTCTCCCGGGATTCCCATGAACATCGGAAGACCCGCTCCGGAACCGATAAATACGGCCTGGAAGCCTTCTTCATCCAGCAGTTCGTCGATGGTCACCGACTTGCCGATGATGACGTCTGTCTCGATCTTAACGCCTAACTTTCTCACGTTGTCAATCTCAGGCTGAACTACGCCTTCCTTCGGGAGACGGAATTCCGGAATCCCGTATGTCAGTACGCCGCCCGGCTCATGGAGGGCTTCAAAAATCGTCACCTCATATCCCATCTTCGCCAAATCGCCGGCACATGTCACACCGGAAGGGCCGGAACCGATGACAGCGACCTTCTTGCCGTTAGTCTTCTCCGGAGCCGCCGGAACGAAGCCGTTCTCTCTTGACCAGTCTGCCACGAAGCGCTCCAGCTTACCGATGGAGATTGGCTCACCCTTAATTCCGCGGATGCACTGGCCTTCACACTGGCTCTCCTGCGGGCATACACGGCCGCAGACAGCCGGAAGCGCGGAAGACTTCGCGATTACCTTCGCGGCTTCCTCATAATTGCCTTCCTGAACTTCCTTGATAAATCCGGGAATATCGATGGATACGGGACAGCCGCCCACACACTTCGGATTCTTGCACTTCAAACAGCGGCTGGCTTCCGCCCTCGCTTCTTCTTCATTATATCCAAGACAAACCTCTTCGAAATTTGTCGCTCTGACCTTCGGGTCCTGCTCTCTGACAGGCACTTTCTTCATCATATCCATTACTCGTCACCTCCACAATGGCCGCATCCGCCATGATGGGTCGCACCCTCATGAAGTCTTAACAGCGCACGGCCTTCTTCCGTCTTATACATCTGCTGTCTCTTCATCGCCTCGTCAAAATTCACCAGATGGCCGTCAAATTCCGGTCCATCCACACAGGCAAACTTCACTTCTCCGCCCACGGATACACGGCAGGCACCGCACATGCCTGTTCCATCCACCATGATCGGATTTAAGCTTACGATAGTCGGAATTCCCAGTTCCTTTGTCATCAGGCAGGTGAACTTCATCATGATCATCGGTCCGATGGCTACGCAGACATCGTACTTCTTTCCCTGGTTTACCACCAGGTCCTTAATCACTTCGGTAACCATGCCTTTTCTCTCATAGGAACCGTCGTCAGTGGTGACGTATAAATTACCGGCCACGGCACGCATCTCGTCTTCCAGAATCAGTAAATCCTTTGTCTTGGATCCCATAATGACATCGACGGAAACGCCGTGTTCCTTTAACCATTTAACCTGAGGATATACCGGAGCTGTACCCACGCCGCCGGCTACGAATAAATACTTTCTGTTTTTTACTTCTTCAAAATCGTCATGAACAAACTCGGACGGATTACCCAGAGGTCCTACGAAATCGATGAAGGAATCTCCCGTCTTCAAACCGGCCATTCTCTCTGTGCTGGCTCCGACGATCTGGAACACGATGGTGATGGTTCCCTTTTCTCTATCATAGTCACAGATCGTAAGAGGAATACGCTCTCCCCTCTCATCCATCCTGACAATTACAAATTCTCCCGGCTGGCAGGCTTTAGCAATCCTTGGCGCTTCTACGTCCATCAGATAGATCTTGTCAGCTAATTTCTCTGCTTTTAAAATCCTATACATCTTCATCCTCCTAATTCTTTTGGTGAATTATACCTGTACGCCTTTCCTGATAGCCTTCCCCAACAATCAGGAGAAATGGTACTCATATCATCTTACCATCCAAATTCCAACCTGACAATATGAATTCTCAAAAATAAAGGATAATGATCCCTTATTTCTTCCGATACATCCGGAAACTGTAGCACAGATTAAAATAGGTGTGCTCGTCGCTTTCCGCCGCCAGGCTCCAGTCTTCGGATTTGTCTAAGTCGGGAAAATGGGTGTCTGCGCTGTATTCATAATCGATGAAGGTTACATGGACCGTATCACAGTAAGGCAGGAACTGATCATAGATACTGCTGCCGCCAATGATGAATACGGAGGCCTGGGGATATTGTTTCAGAAATTCAAACGTCTCGTCCGCGGAATGGCAGACGACTGCGCCCTTTACCCTGTAATTCCGGTCTTTCGACAGGATTACGTTGATCCGGTTATACAGCGGCTGCTTTCCCGGAAGCGTCTCGAAGGTTTTCCGTCCCATCACGACGATTCCCCCTAAAGTCTCCTCCCGCAAAAGGCGCTGGTCCTCCGGGATGGAGACCAGGAGCTGCCCCTGATTTCCGATGGCCCAGTTTTTGTCAGCGGTTACTAATATGTTCATATTTATCTTCCTTCTCGTCTGCTGTATTCTTTATTTCTTTTTGTATGTCCGAAATTCAAAATGAAGTGATTCGTATACCTTATCTTCTCCGACCTGAACCATTTCCCAGTCTTCCCTTTCATCCAAATTAATAAAATAAGTATCCGGGCTTAATTCGGCTTTCATATAAGTGACATATGCAGTATCACAGTAAGGTAAAAACTGTTCATATACACTCTGCCCTCCAATTATATAGACATCTTCTGAATCATATCCTCGAACTGCCTCTAAAACCTCTTCCACACTATGACATATCACGGTTCCTTCCGGACAATAATCATAATTACCAGTAAGAAGGATATTGATTCTGTTCTTTAATGGTTTCCCTTCTGGAAAGCTTTCCAGAGTCTTTCTGCCCATAATTACTATTTTATTCTTAGTGGTAGTTCTAAAAAATTTCATATCCTCCGGAAGATGGGTAAGTAAACCGCCGTCTCTTCCTATTCCCCAGTTTCTGTCAACTGCTACTATGGTCTTCATTTTTTTCCTCCTGTCATTACTGTTCCCTTTTCAAATAAATATTTCTTTTCACTTTTTCTATTATCTGTTATGATATAGATACTTGTCAATTAGTATTTAAATAATCAATTTATAAGTAATCGGAGGACATTTTCTATGAGCTGTGCAGATCAGATATTTATTCAGAATTGTAAAGAAATACTGTCAAATGGTGTTTGGGATACGGACCATGACGTGCGCCCGGTCTGGGAGGATGGCACCCCCGCCCATACCATTAAAAAATTTGGAATTATAAACCGCTATGATTTATCAAAGGAGTTCCCGATTTTAACACTCCGCAGAACCGCTTTTAAATCTGCGATTGATGAATTACTCTGGATATGGCAGAAAAAATCAAATAACATCCATGATTTAAACAGCCATATCTGGGATTCCTGGGCTGATGAAACCGGAAGTATCGGTAAAGCATACGGGTACCAGCTGGGAATCCGGCATCAGTATAAAGAAGGCGAATTCGATCAGGTGGACCGGGTTCTCTTCGATCTGAAGCACAATCCCTTAAGCAGGCGCATTATGACGAACCTGTACAACCACCAGGATCTGCATGAGATGAACCTTTACCCCTGCGCCTACAGCATGACCTTTAACGTTTCCGGCAATGTATTGAACGGAATTTTAAACCAGAGGTCTCAGGATATGCTGACCGCCAATAACTGGAACGTGACGCAGTACGCCGTTTTGCTGCATATGTTTGCATCAGTAAGCGGCTTACAGGCCGGGGAACTGGTTCATGTCATTGCGGATGCCCACATTTATGACAGACACGTACCGATCGTGAAGGAAATGATAGAAAAAACGCCCTATGACGCGCCGAAGTTTATCATGGATCCGGAAATTCATGATTTTTACAGCTTCACAAAGGACAGCTTCCGGCTGGAGGATTATCAGTACCATGCGTTTACGGATAAGATTCCGGTTGCAATCTAGGAGAAGGCCGGCGGGTCCGCAGGTATACTTAATCGTGAAAAAAGGAATAAGCAGGCTGGACACCAGCCGCTTATTCCTCTCTTTTTTATGCCAGATACTTCTTAAGCGCCTCCCTGACTGCACCCGCCCCGGCAATCTCCTCCAGGAACATGGCTTCCGTCAGGCTGCCGATTCCGGCGTCGTATAAGTTAACGCCAAAAATATTCTCATTGGACAGAATCGGTTTTAACTGTCCTGCATACGTCTCAGGCTTCCCTGCCTCGACGCCCTTTAAGCATTCCATAAGCTCCGGAATCATCGGATCGGCGGAAAGCTCAAACGGTTTTAACTCATCATCCACCGCCAGCAGATAACGGCACCAGCCCGCAATGGCCAGGGGGATAAAGGTCAGCTTCTTCGCATCCCCATACCGTTCCACATAGGATTTGATCGTCTCCCCGTACCGGATTCCCACCTTCTGGGACGTATCGCTTGCGATTCTCTGGGGTGCATCCGGTATAAACGGATTCGGAAGCCTGTCGCAGATGACCTCATTGACAAACGCTTCCGGTGAAAGAATCTTCGGATCCGTCACCACCGGCATTCCCTCTGTCAGCCCGATTTTTTCTACCAGGGCCTTCAGTTCAGTATCCTTCATCTCCTCCGCAATCGAAGTGTATCCCAGAATACAGCCATATACGGCCAGCGCCGTGTGCAGCGGATTTAAACAGGTTGTTACCTTCATGCGCTCCACCCGGTTTACCGTATCCCTGTCCGTCATATAGACACCTGCTTTTTCCAGTGCAGGCCTTCCCGCCGGAAATTTATCCTCAATCACCAGGTACTGCGGCCCCTCCGCGTTGACAAAGGGCGCAATATACGTCCTCTTAGAGGTGATAACCGGCTGCATGGAGGAGACTCCGTCAGCTTCCAGCTGCCCGGCCAGTTCGGCACTGGGCCTGGGGGTAATCTTATCGATCATGGACCAGGGGAATGCAATCTTTTCTTCATTCTTTAAATATGCAAGGAAGCCGTCATCCACAAATCCCTTTTTCTTCCATTCCTCCGCCATGGTGAGAATGGAATTCTGCAGCTTCTCTCCGTTATGGGAGCAGTTGTCCATGCTGACGACAGCCAGCGGCGCGGCGCCATGCCGGTACCGTTCCAGCAGAAGGGCGCAGACCACTGCCATGGCGCAGGATGGCTCCTTCGGCCCATTGTCAATATCGTTCTGAACGAATGGAAAATACGTTCCATCCGCCCCTTTCAGTGCATAGCCTTTTTCCGTGATCGTAAAGGATACCATCTGAAGGGAGGAGCTTGTAAATATGGTGCGCAGACGCTGCCACTCTTTTGGATCACCGGAATCCGCCTTCACGCCCTCTGCAATGGATGCAATCACCTTCTTCTCCGTGCTCCCATCCGCCTTTAAGGTAATTAACAGGGCCAGATCGTCAAATGGTTTATAGATTTTATCCATAATGTCAAAATCAAAGGTCTCAGCCGCAATAATCCCGGTTTGGGCCAGGCCAGCCTCCAGAAGCGCGTCCTGAAGATTGGCAATAAAGCCGCGGAAGATATTACCTGCGCCGAAATGAACCCATTCAGGATTCTCCTTTGTCCTCTTCACCATTGCCGCCCTGTCATAGGTTGGAACGGCAATCCCCGTTTTCTCCCATGCCTGCCTGTCCTGTAATCCTGTATCTGTTAAATTCATGTTTACACCTCTCTCGTTTATTTTAGCGCCGTATCATGGCAATTTAAGAAAGCAAATTTCCGGCACACGCTATGCAGTACTAGTGAAGGCAGCCAGCCAGAAAATCCGTGGCAAAACCGTCGTTTCTCCGTTTTTCCACTGCTTCGCCGCCTGTAAAGCTTTCCGCATATTTCTCCATCAGGAACCGTTCTTCCTTCACCATCTTATTTAAATGAAGAGCCAGCAGCCGGTGTACCCGCTCCCTGTCCCGCATCAGAACGGCCTCCATAAGCTCCCTGTGCTGCCGCACGACTCCGTCGCTGATCCCGGTCTCCGTTAAGGACAGCAGACGGATCCGCCGGTAATCTCCTGAATTGGCGTGAATAATCCGGGCGCAGGTTTCCCGGTCGGCACCCTGGTAAAACACAGAGTGGAACACCATATCTTCTTCCAGAAACGCCCGGCAGTCCCTGTCTTTCACAATTTTTTCCTGCCGGTCTAAGGATTCTTTAAGAGCCGCGGCAGCCGCTGAGTCCGGTCCGCTTAACGCCATGAATTCCAGCATGACCTGTTCTTCCACACAGCTCCTTAGAAACCGCTCATTGTCAGCTCTCTGGAAATCAATTCTGGATACCATCGTACCTCTCTGCGGCAAAAAAGTGATGAGGCCTTCCTTGGACAGCCGGATCAGCGCTTCCCTGACCGGCGTTCTCCCCACCTCATATGCGTCGCAGACATCCTTTATACTGAAGACCAGACCGGGTCTCAGTTTTAAATCAAGGATATCCGCCCGCAGTACGTCGTACATCCGGTCTTCCCGACTGCCGCTGTTTTCCTTTTCTGCTGTCTTTGCTGTCTCTGCTGTCTTCATGGTATTTTTCTTTACGGCAGGGATTTCTGCACCAGCTTTTTTCGTATCCTTCTCAGCCATTTTTTCTGATCGCTTCCCATAAGCCCTGTAAATACATGACCCCCAGCGCCCGGTCATACAGACCGTAGCCTGGCATTGCTTCTTCCCCCCAGATTGCCCGGCCGTGATCCGGACGGATCACCCCGTCAAATCCGGTATCGTAAAGCGTCTTCATAATTCTGTACATATCCATGGAGCCGTCGGAAGATAAGTGAGCCGCTTCCTCAAAATCCCGTTCGGAATTATATTTTAAGTTCCTGACATGAGCAAATGCAATTCTGCCCTTCGCGGCCTCGATGATGCCCGGAATATCGTTCTTCTGATTGGATCCCAGAGAACCGGTGCAGAGAGTCAGCCCGTTATACGGCCTGTCAACCGCCCTTAAGAGCTTTTCAATGTGAGCCTTATCCGTAATGATTCTGGGAAGCCCGAATATCGGCCACGCCGGATCATCCGGATGAATTCCCATGCGGATATCATATTTTTCACAGACCGGCCCGATGGCTTCCAGAAAATATACGAGATTGGAGAACAGCTTCTCCTCGTCGACCTCACGGTACATCGCAAACAGCTCGGCCAGCCTGCCCATGCGCTCCGGTTCCCAGCCCGGCATTACATAGCCGGCGGACATGGCTTCGATGGATTCTCTCATATGCTCCGGATCGATCTGATCGATGATATCCTGATTATAGGCGAGAACGGTGGAGCCATCCGCTCTCTTTCTGGCCAGCTCGGAACGGGTCCAGTCAAACACAGGCATAAAGTTATAGCATACCATGTGGATGTCTTCCTCGCCCAGACGTTCCAGAGTTTTGATGTAATTTTCAATATAGCGGTCTCTGTCTCCCGCACCAGTCTTGATATCGTCATGGACATTGACCGATTCAATTCCGAGAATGGAGAGTCCTGCTTCCTCCACGGTCTTCTTTAAGCTTCTGATCTCTTCTCTCTCCCAAACCTCTCCCGGCCGGGTCCCGTAGAGTGTTGTGATAACGCCTTTCACGCCCGGAATCTGACGGATCTGTTCCAGTGTTACGGTGTCATAGCCTGGTCCATACCAGCGAAGTGACATATTCATATGAATTCCCTCCTGATGATAAATAAAATTGGTTTACAGCTTTCCTGCCTGTTTCTGAGTTGACCACCATCTGCCGTATACTAATATATTAGCACTAATATATTAGTTTGCACAGGGGATTTTTAACGGAATTCCGCCTGTTTTTTTATGAAATATGTCTAAATAGCTTTCCTGCTACTTCTCCGCTGCCTTCGACATCACAACTCCCGTGATTCCCATCAGGACCAGCGCCGGCAGACAGCTGATCACCATCACGGCAAATCCGAACAGCCCTTTTAAATGGGTAATAAACAGAAGACTCTCCGGAAGCGTCACCTTATCATAAATCCACTGGATCAGCTCCGGGGCTTTTAATAACGAGATATCCATCAGCCCGATCTCCGCCATCAGAAACGCGGCTGATATCAGGAGAAAAGAGAGAACCGCTGCCTTTTCCCCATTTGTTTCTTCCTGTTTTATAATCTCTGTGCTCATATTTTTTCCTCCTGTCGCAGTCTTTTCTTTTACTAAACCGCATTATAATGCCGGACTGTGACTGTTTTGTGAAAAATAGATTATAAAACTGTGTTCTGCTCTCTGCTCCTGCCGGTTTCTGCAGCGATATTATATTCTTATTATGCGCATTTTTCACAAAAATTAAAAAAATTTAATTTTTTTCTTACATCCGTACGGGTCGATCGGTTATAATGGTCCGCAGACGGAAACAAATGCACCCTTTCCGTTTCAGCCATGTGCGTATAATCTGAATAGATGTAAATCCAGCAATATCTGCGTGTAGTCTATAAGCGGAATTCTTCCGTTTTGATTACGCGCAGTTTTTATTTATAAGGAGTGATTATCTATGACAGAGACAAAACGAGATGCAAACGCCAGTCTTGCATCAGAACCAATCGGCAGACTTCTGCTGAAATTTTCAGTACCCTGTGTACTATCCATGCTGGTCAGCGCCCTCTATAACATCGTGGACCAGATCTTTATCGGGCAGAGCGTCGGTTACCTTGGAAACGCGGCGACAAATGTTGTCTATCCCTTCACCGTGGCCTCCCTGGCCCTGGCTCTTTTAGCCGGAGATGGGAGCGCGGCCAAATTAAGCCTCTCCCTGGGCAGCGGCGATCAGGAAACCAGCCACAAATGCATCGGCAATGGAATCCTGGCCACCGTATTCATTGGTATCGTGATGACCGCAGCTGGCTTTCTGTTTTCAGACCAGATTCTCCGCCTGTTTGGCGTAACGGAGGCCAGCTATCCCTATGCCAGGGAATATATGGAGGTCATTCTGATCGGAATCCCGTTCTATATTTTCGCCTCCGGCATGAACGCAGCCATCCGGGCCGACGGCTCCCCCGCCTATTCCATGTTCTCCACGGTCATCGGAGCCGTGCTGAACCTGATTCTGGATCCGGTCGCCATCTTCGTATTCCACATGGGGGTACGGGGCGCGGCCATCGCCACAGTCATCGGCCAGGCAGCTTCCTGCTTCGTCACCATCCTGTATTTCCGGAAACCGAAATCCTTTCGCTTCTCAAAAACCAGTTTCCTTCCGGATTGGCGGCTGCTGGGGCAGATCGGCCAGCTGGGAATCTCCAGCTTTATCACACAGATCGCTATTGTCATCGTTATGAGTGTCTCCAATAACATGATCGGGCTCGCTGGACCTAAATCCATTTACGGAGCTGATATCCCGCTTTCGGTGGTTGGAATCGTTATGAAGGTATTTGGCATCGTCATTGCATTTTCAGTCGGTATTGCAGTCGGCGGCCAGCCTGTCGCAGGATATAATTACGGAGCCGGTAATTTTAAGCGTGTCTTCGATACGTACCGCCATATTATCGCGGCCAATGCAGTGGTGGGCATCATTGCCACACTGCTCTTTGAATTCTGCCCTCAGGCCATCGTCAGCCTCTTCGGCAGTGAAAGCAGTCTGTATAATGAATACGCAGACATGTGCTTCCGCATCTTTCTGGGCGGCATTCTGCTCTGCTGTGTTCAGAAGGCAAGCAGTATTTTCCTTCAGTCGATTGGAAAACCGGTGAAGGCGACAATCCTTTCCCTCTCCAGAGACGTCATTTTCCTGGTGCCGGGCGTCATCCTGCTGTCGATGGCCTTCGGCGTCACGGGAATGCTGTGGGCAGCCCCCATCGCCGATGTACTCTCTCTGATTCTTACAATTATTCTAGTCTCACATGAATATAAATGTTTAAAGCGAATGGAGGTCAAAACACATGGATAATCGAATCATTACCATCAGCCGGGAATTCGGCAGCGGAGGGCGCACCATAGGGAAAATGACAGCCGAAAAGCTGGGAATTCCCTATTATGACAAGGAGCTGGTCAAAAAGGTAGCTGTAGAGACTGGATTTGACGAATCCTATATCGAGAAGCAGGGCGAGGATGCCCCCTCGAAAAGCATCTTCGGGTATGCCTTCGCCGCCAGAGGAATGAACGGCGCCATGAACGGAATGTCAGCCGACGATTTTCTGTGGGTAATCCAGAGAAATGTCATCCTGGACCTGGCGGAAAAAGGCCCCTGCGTCATCGTAGGAAGATGTGCGGACTATATTTTAAAGGAACGGGCGGACTGCCTCAATGTCTTCGTCCATGCTGACGAGGACATCCGGGCTGAACGTATCGTCCGTCTTTACGGGGAATCGGAAAAAAGTCCGTTGAAACGTCTGGAAGAGAAGGACAAGAAGCGGTCTGTCTATTACAGGTATTATACCGGCCGGGAGTGGGGCATGGCAGCCAATTACGATATCGCCCTGAACAGCGGAAAGCTGGGCCTGGAGCGGTGTGTAGAGCTTATTGCAGAGCTCACGGATATCCAAAAGGCCCTTACCAGTTAGAGGACGCGGACTTTCCTGCACAATAAAAAGGCCGCTGCGCCAGTAGCATCTCTGCTGGCACAGCGGCCGATCCAGCCGCTTCCTTCGGTTCTCCAGATTCTTCCTGCCGGACAGGCGTTAAGTCAACAGGTCTTCCATTAATTCCTCCTGCAGCGCCTCGTCCATCAGCTTCATGGTTCCTTCAGAAAACACCTGCGGATACGGGAAACGCTTCATACCGAACAGCTTTCCAAACTCGACGCAGACACTGCCGCCGTTCATGGCACAGATCGTTCCCGCTCCATAGTTTTTATGCTCTACCTTCTTATTTATAATTTTCACAGACACATCTCCATTTCCCTCACTCTCCGGCCGATCAGGTCTTCCACCTCATCCTTTTCCACATCCAGTGCAGCTGCAAATTCTCCGTATAAAAAGTCCTCTGCCAGCTTGAGATACAGTTCGTCGCGCGCCGTGTTCTTCCGGCCCTCCGCCAGACGTTTCTGCTTCTTCAGATACAGGGTCTTGATAATCTGCATCCAGCCCATACAGTCATTCTGCCTCATGATTTCCCTGTACCTTTCCTCACGCCTTTTTTCATCCGGAACCCAGACTGTTTCCACCTGCGGGATCCTGTCAATCAGTTCCAGCGCTTCTTCCCTTGTAATTGCCCGGCGTAAGGAGTTTTTTTCGCTGTCCACCGGCGTGTAAATGGTATTTTTCTGTGTATATAGCGGTTCCAGCGTATAATAAAGCCGCCCCCGCTCCGCAATGCCTAAATCCAGAGGACCGATCGCTTTTATCACACAGATTCCATGATTTCCAAATACAACGTGATCATTTACCGAAAACATCCATTTCCCTCCTGAAGTCAAAACAAAAAAAACGCTGCCTGCAGAAATGAAAACAGATGCTTTGGAACTTCAATGATTCCAAAGCATCACCATTTCGTTACTGCAGGTATCCATCCGTACTGTAGGAATTGTACTGTTTCCTGATCTTTACCACCAGGGAGCCGTCCGCCTCCTTCGTCTTCTCTTCAATGACGTAGTTCACACTGCTCTTATCGAGCTTTTTACAGAAGATGGCAAAATCCTGTTCCGGATCCGCCTCCTTCGTCGTATCAAATCTCATTGTCTGCAGCAAACATGCGCTTATAATTCGTCTCATGCTAAAACCTCCCTTTTCTATAGGTTTATTTTAGCATTTTGAAATGTAAAATGTCAGCGTTTTTTTGATGTTGGGAAAAAGTTTGTTAAAAACTATCGATGAGTAATCGTCTGTGTATTGTGCAGATTTACCATAGGCTACTGCGTCTCGTCACCGCTCCGGCCATGCATGTGCCTGCCGCGTCCCCGGCCTCGTCCGCGCTCCTGACCTTCCCATCCGTCTAACAGCTTATCCAGAAGCTCCGACAGTGTTTTCTTCTCCTCGTAGTTCAGACAGGCAAACAGGCCGGAGGCCGCATCTTCACGCTCGCCTTCCAGTCTGGAGGCTCTTTCCATTCCGCTTTCCGTCAGCCTTACTTCCATCTGACGCCGGTCATTCTCGCTCTGGCTCCGCTCAATAAATCCATTGGCTTCCACCTTATTTAAAATCTCACTCAGGGATCCGGAACGCACCTCCAGAATATCCTGAAGCTCCCGCTGGGTAATGGTTCCGCTCTCCAACAGTGCAGACAGAATTCTTGCCTGCCCTGCCTTCTCTCCCATATTATAATGCAGAAAATGGCCGCAGGCGCGAAGCTGGCCCTGCAGCTTTTCTTCCATTCCAAAGCTGCGGCAGCGGTGTTCTCTCATTTCCCCATTTCTTCCATGCGCTTCCATTCCTCTGCATCTTCGCAGCTCTCCCAGTTCTCTTCCGCCATGACTTTGACGTCCTTCTCCCTGAGTGTGACTGCGCGGCAGATCGGTTCTGCTATCTGCTTCTGCATGACTCACCGATTCATGGTGTCTGCCGTTATGTCTGCTTCTGTCGTTTCTTCCACACTCTTCCGTTCGCCCGCTTCTGTTATTTTCTTCCTGACTAAAGTATGCACGCCCTTTTCCACACTGTAGCGCTCCGGCTTCGCAGTGGTTCGGGCAGCACGGACAGTTCATTCTATTTTCATCCATCTATAAATCCTCCTGTTCTGTATCATTGCAACTCAATTAGTTAGGTACCTTGCAATATTGATATTACATCTTATTTCAACATTTGTCAAGGTACCTTGTAATATTTTTTTTGCAGATTATACGGATGAAAAATGCCTTATGTAATCAAAAGTATATATAAACGCTCTGTCCATTGTTTCCATAAACGCCTTTTGAATATGTGGAAAAGCCCGCAGAAACGCGGCAGAATGAAATAACTCAGGAATCCGATTGCAGTCAGCTGCGGCAGCAGCCTTACGATGGTTTCTTGCGCTTATGAGCCGTAATAATCGTGTAGCTGAACGCATTCACGGTTATGATGCAGAATTCATTTTCGGCATACCAGTTTTTTCCGTTTCTGGTAATACATGTATTGGGATTCCCGATCATTTCACGGCACCATACCACGGCATCCTCCGCATCCAGTGACAGATTTCTCCGGATCCGCATCACCCCCAGATCCGTGGTATGAAGTTTGTCCAAATTTAAAAGCAGTTTCTTTTTATCCTTGCAGTCCATCTGATGATTCTCCCCGGCTTTTCGCCTCCGTTTACTCCTCTTCTTCCTCCAGAAGCGTGTAATCCCGCTGAAACAATTCCTCGCAGACCTCCAGCTTCAACTGATCCCACTCCAGTTTTTCCAGCAGCTTTTCTCTCACAAACCGTTTACTTTTCTGCCTGTAATGGGGAAGGTGGTTCTGTTCGATAATATTCTGGAGCTCCGCCCGCCATAGAATGGCGAGCTGCAGTTCCCGCTTCATTTTGGGGTTCTGCTGTGGGGGCCGCATCTCCTCAATCACGATATCCCTGCCGTTTACGGAAACAACCAGCACTCCCCAGTAGGCCGGTATATGTTCTTCCACATGCTTCGCATGGGATCTGCCGATTACAACGTAGTTCTCGTCACAGTATTTATCGTAATCACGGATCTGCCTCCTCAGGCGCTCGTAGGTGTCGGCATCACTCTTGATCTCCAGCCCCGTGATTCTGCGCTCCGTCACCATCAGCACATCCGCTCTCGATTTTCCAATGATTTTCTCCTCGAACATCCTCGCTTTCCCAAACCGCTCTTCCAGGTAGTCAAACAACGGCTCCCTGATATCACAGTCATACAGCAGTGCGTCCATTCTCTCCATTCCCATAACCTCGCTGTTTTATCCTGCAAAAAATGACAGGCACTGACTCGTATCCGGACACGCCTGCGCTGCTGATTGAAAAGCCTTCTGCACGATCACGCCTTCACAGCCCATCTCATCTTCGTCGACCTGGCCCGCCCGTTCCTTAAACACTCTTCCGCCGACGGCCGTATGACCTCGTCCGCAATCTCGCTGTAAACACCTTCCTTCTTCAGGCGTTTAAAAGACTTCTTCACCAGTCTGTCCTCCCCGGAATGGAAGGTCAGAACCGCTACACGGCCGCCCGGTGCCAGCACAGCCGGAAGCTTCTCCAAAAATGAATACAGCACTTCGAATTCACTGTTTACATCGATCCTCAGCGCCTGAAACGTTCTCTGGCACGATTTTTTCACCGCCTCCTTCCGGTCTGCTGCCGGAACCCTGGAGAGTGCCTTCTCAATCACCTGGCGAAGGCGCGTCGTGGTATCAATGGGATTGCCCCTTCTGATTTCCTGGACCACAGCTCTGGCGATCTCTTCTGCATATGGTTCGTCCGCATTTTCCAGAAGCATCCCCCGCAGTTCTTCCTCCTCTATCGTCTGCAGCCGCTCCGCAGCCGTGATTCCCTTCTCCGGATTCAGCCGTAAGTCCAGCGGCCCCTCCGTTTTATAGGAAAAACCGCGGTCCGGATTGTCGATCTGCATGGAGGATACACCGAGATCCGCCAGCACGAAATCGAAAGGTCCCACCTCAGCCGCCACACGGTCAATATTTGCAAAGTTCTCCTGAATAATCGTCAGGATTTCCGGGCCGAATCCCTGGCTCTGCAGCCGTTCCCGCGTTTTTGCCAGCTCAATGGGATCGACATCAAGGGCATAGAGATGCCCCTGGGACTGCAGGCATTTTAGCATTTCCCGGGTATGGCCGCCATAGCCGAGCGTGGCGTCAAGCCCTTTCTGCCCCGGCTTAATCTGGAGGAAATCGAGGATTTCCCGTACACAGATCGAGAGATGCATCCCCGCCGGCGTACTGCCTTTGCTCACCACCTTCGCCACAGTATCCGCGTACTTCTCCGGCTGCAGTTCCTTATATTTTTCCTTATAGTTTCTCGGGTGGGTCCCTTTATACCGCACCCTGCGCTTATGTGTCTGTTCCTGATTTTCCATTTACTCCTGCCTCTCTCCTTCTGTTTTAGAACCGGCCGCGCCGGCATCCTTATTCTGCCTGAATCCCCGTATTCTCCGGATATTGGACGGCACGGTCTTCCCCATTGTTCAGGGCTTCAATCCACAGAGTGCCATCTCTTTCGTTCAGCCACACTTCGCCATTCCCCACGGCCACGCCCCGATAGCTCCACCAGACGTCGTCTTCCGCCATGAGTTGACCGATGCGTTCCTTATAAACCTCTGTGAAGATCTCATCGTAATACGCCAAAAACTCTTCCGGGCTCTGGACAGTCACCTGCTTATCCGGCAGAACCACCTTCTTCGGAAATGCGATCATCCGGGAGGCCTCCTCCTTCTCCCCTGCCTTTACGTGAGCCGCGAATTTCTTCAGGAAAGCCTTCGCTTCCTCTTCTCTGATTCCGGTTATTTCATACATCTGGTCCTCACCGCCTGCGCTCTCTGAATAACCGGCGTCAGGGGAGGTCCTGTTATTTATAAATTCCATGATGGTGCTGATGCTTTCATTGGCCTGAGCCTTATCAACCGCTTCCGACAGTTCTGCGTCGAGCACAAATTTCGTTCCATCCCCCAGGAAAATCCGTGTAGTCGGAAATGGAACCACTGCCTCAAGTCCTGTCCCTGTTATATAGGAAATGATAGTGATCACATCCTCATATCCGTCACCGTCAATATCCCGAAATGATACCATATCCACCGATTCAAAGGTCCAAGGTGAGGAGCCTTCAGGCCACGCCTTCGGAAATTCATATACTATTTCATTATTTTTACTCAAATAGAATATCACATCATCATGAACATGATCCGCTGGCGGCGCATAGGAGATAAAACGGACCTCTCCCCAGTTTTTCCATGTAACGTCGAAGCTCTGTCCGGCAATGATACGGCTATCATCCAGCGTGTTTTCCGTTTCAGCACTCTCCATTTCAGTGCTCTCCATTTCGGCGATTTCCGTCTCTCCGGCGGAAACAGGATTCTTAGACGCAGATACCGTAAAGGATTCCGCAGTCTGCGGCACCTCTGCGGAAGACCGGTCCGTTTTCGCGGCCTCTGCAGTCTGGCCGTGCGAGCAGGCGGACAGCAGTCCCGCGGACACTGCCCCTATCAAAACCACGTATTTCATTGGATTCTTTCGCTTCATCATTGATCCACACTTCCTTCCAGGACTTCCTTCTGTCTTCCGATATACCGGCCGGAACGTTCTTTCTTTTATCCCATGTAGTATAACACAGCCAAACCATGTCATCAATCCCGTTATGCAATTTACAGAAGGCGGAAAAAAAACGGAAGCAAACGTGCCTCCGCCATTTTATATTTCACACCCCACCGCTACGCAATATATAAAATCTCCACATCCCCCAGCGCCTTTTTTATCTCCTCCCGCAGATATTGCTCCGCATCTGCCCTCACTTCCGGACGGTAACAGTACTTTCCCCGGCCGCGGCCCGTCATAAGTTCCTTATCGTAGAGCTCCGGCGCCGCCGGAAATGCCTCTCCATTGATGGCCCGGTGCACAAAGCTGTATGTCATCAGGATTACTTCCAGAAACATCTCCCGCTTCATCTTCGGCGAAAGATGGTCTCTCAGCGTCTGAAGCAGCGTCCGGTACTCCTCTTTCCAGCCTTCCATGATGATAACCGGGGCAATCAGCAGGCCGCAGGGATATCCGGCGTCACACATCCGGTTGACCGCATCGATCCGCTTCATCAGGGACGAGGTTCCCAGCTCGATTCTGCTGATTATCGACTGGGGATTCACACTCATGCGGAAAATCGCCTTTCCCCGGTGATCTAAGTCAAGCAACGGCTCCACCATATGAAACTTCGTTGGAAATGTAATATGGCCCCGCCCCCGTTGGGCAAACTGGGTGATCGTCCACTCCAGATTGCCTGTAATGGTATTTTCCAGAACCAGGTCGCTGTTGCTGCCGATCTCAAAGGTCTTCCCGGTCTCACCGTTCATTGACACTTTTATCAGCCGGTCCATCATCTGCTCCCTGTTTACAAAAAGCCGCAGATACGAGCACTTATTGTAATTGCAGACCAGATAGCAGTACAGACACATGGCGCTGCAGCCGGAGGAAGTGTAGGGAACCAGATAATCGGACACCTTGTGATTTTCCACATACTTATGGGTCTTTCTGGTCCCAATAATCAGGTTCCGTTTCATCCGGCCGAATTCCTTATTCGGTTTCTCCTGCATCTCGGGAATCCGGTTATGACTTTCTATGGGAATCCAGGGCAGATCTTTAAACCGCTCCCTCAACTCCCTCCCCAACTGGTAATTTACTATATCCGGCTCATAATAGACTTCATAAAAATGCTGCATACCGTCTCCGTTTCCTCCGGCTCATATCCAACCGGAACGTTTTTTAACAGTATGCAGCAATGCAAAAAAATTATTCTTGTTTCATAACAGGCAGTCTTCTATCTGCTCTCATAGAGATCCGCCGTATAATTCTCCATCGGATTCCAGTTCTTAAATTCAAAATCGTCGGCAGACACATCGGCGCCCTTCGCCTTTGCGGCATCGATGGCTCTCATCCACTCCTCCTGAGTCTTGTCGGAGAGTGTCTTTAACTCTGTCTTATAATCGATGTTCTGTGCCAGAATACCCTGTGCGATTTCCCCAAGTCCCGGAGTGATTGCGGATACCTCTGCGTAAACATCGGCTGCAGCCGGATTTCCCACGATGGGATCTGGCGCCAGCGCCGCTACCTCATTGTTCAGATTGTAATACTGAAGCATGACGTCATCCGTCATATGAGCCTTGTTGGCCGCATCGATAACCGATACGAATCCGCCGTCTTCCACGAGACCCGCCTGATAATCCTCAGAATAGAGTTCGGTTAAATACCTGGCCGCCACATCCGGATGCTTGCAGTTGGCGGAAATTCCCATCCACGGCTGCGCTCCGATATAAGGAAGCTTTCCCTTCATTCCATCATCCGGTGCCGGAAGCGCCATCACGCCGAAATCCAGATCCGGGTTATCCTTGCGCCATGTAGAGATACACCATGCACCCTGAATGATAAATGCCGCCTGATTCTGTGCAAACAGCGCACGTGCTTCCGGAGCCTTGATGGAAACAGTGTCCGGATGGAAGCAGCCTTCTTTTACCAGCGTATCATAGAATTCATAGGCGCTCTGCATCGCTTCGGAATTCAGCGTATTCTGCCCATCCACCAGAATCATCTGGGAGATATCGCTGCACTTGCCGCCATCTAAGCTGGCCAGAGAACGGAGAGCCAGTTCCAGACGGTTGGCCTGCGCACCGCTGTCGATGATTCCAAAGAACCTGCCGTTTCCGGCATCGCTCACCTTCTTGCAGACATCCAGGAACTCGCTGCGTGTCTTCGGAAGCTGGTTCTCATCGATTCCCGCCTCCTTCAGCACATTCTTATTGTAAAATACAAGGGTATTGATGATATTGGCCGATTCCGGAAGTACATACGTCTTTCCGTCAATCGTCGTAATTCCTTCATTCAGCGCGCCATCCGCAAAAGAATTCAGGAAATCATCGGATACGTAATCGTTCATCGGCATAAACCAGTTTTCCTTCAGCGCCGCACTCAGCTTCATGCCGGAAGGAAGCGGGAATAAATCCGGTGCATTCCCCGCCTTGATGGCGGAAATAACCGTTTCCTTAAATTGATCCGCAGTCAGAACCGTATATTCAATCGTGACATTGGGATTCTCCTCCATAAATTTCTTGTGGAATGCTTCCCTGCGCTCCTTTGTGCTGTCGCTCCAGTCAATGATCTTAAGCGTCACCTTCTCATCGGCCGGCGTATCCACCGCGCTGGTCTCTTCCTTTGCCTCTGTCACGGCTGCCGTCGTATTCGCCTCCTCCTTCGTCTGCACATTGACTCCGCAGGCGCTTAAGGAACCGGCCATAAGCACGGCCAGCGCTGCCGCAAGGGCTCTCTTTACTTTTCTCATAAAATATATCCTCCTTTATTTGAGTTTCTTTAATAATTTGTGTTTCTTTATTTGAATTACTTTGCTTCCATTTTCTGAACTCTGTTTTGAGACTCAGCTCTTTACCGCTCCGGCAATTCCGTCTACAAAATACCTCTGCAGTGCAATGAACACACAGATCACCGGCACGATTGCAATACTGGCTCCGGCGGCTATTCCGGTCCAGTCAACCACATTTTCACCCCGTAAGGCATAAAGCCCCACCGCCAGCGTCCGCAGGGACGGGTTGTTAAGCGTAATGATAAGAGGCAGTAAAAAGGAATTCCACGTCCAGATAAACTGCATGATCACCACGGTTACCATGATGGGTTTGGCCAGCGGAAACATGACGCTTCCATAGGTCTGGACGAAATTTGCACCGTCAATGGTGGCCGCCTCTTCCATCTCATTGGGAATCGAGGCGTAGAAGCTGGAAAACAGCATCAGGAAGATCACATGGCCGCCGCCCGACTCCGCCAGGATCAGACCCACCAGGCTCTGGGACAGGCCCATATTTTTTAACAGCTCGTAGATCGGGATCACGGTAAACACCAGAGGAATCGTGATGCTGGCCATAAATATTTTCATAATCAGGCCTTTCCCCACAAAGGAATAGCGGCCCATGACGTATCCGGCCAGGGAGGTGCTCAAGAGCACAATCACCACAACCGATACCGTCACGATGATGGAATTTTTAAAGTAAATACCGAAATTCGCATTGTTCCATGCACGGATAAAATTATCCAGGTTTAAGGACTGGGGAATCAGGTTCAGTCCGCTTGCAAAAAATTCATTCTGCGTCTTGAAGGAGGCCGAAATCATCCAGAGAAACGGGTAAATCCACAGAAAGGAAGCCACAGCCAGGACCGCGTAAAGGACGGTCTTCCCCACCTTACTTAAAATCGATGTTCTTTCCATATGTTCCTCCTATATCGCGTTCTTCTTCTGGAACGCTGTCTTTACCACATTGCCCACAGTTCCGATTACCACGACGATGATTCCAAATGTCATGGCCGCGGCACTGGCGTAACCCAGTCTGGGCATTCCGCTGCTGCTTGCGTAAGCCGTCCGGTATACGAAGGTAGCCGCCACGTCCGTGGAATAAAACGGTCCGCCATTGGTCATGGTCTGAATTAAGTCGAACACCTTTAAGGAGCTGATGATACAGAGCACGGTAATCACGCCGCCGATGGGAATAATCAGAGGGAAGACCACATGGAGAAAGGTCTGCCATTTGTTGGCACCGTCGATGGTCGCCGCCTCATAGACATCCTGGGATACGCTCTGCAGCGCCGCCAGCCAGTAGATCATAAAGGTACCTGAGTCCTTCCAGACACCGATGAGCACCACCACGATCAGCGCCGTGTTGGCATTGCCCAGCCAGTTCAATCCCCTCACTCCGAAGAGAGACAGAAACTGATTGATGGAACCCGTGCCGCCGAAGATAAACATCATGATAATTCCCACGATGGAAGCCGTCGTAATAACAGGCAGGAAAAACACGGTTCTGAAAAATGTGGCGCCCTTCTTTAAGATGCTGTTAAAGATGTAGGCCAGCGCCAGTGAAATCACCAGCTGCAGCGGAACGGCCATGATCATATACTTAAAGCTGTTTGCCACCGCGTTAAAGAAGTATTTGTCCTGTAACAGTTCTTTAAAGTTGTCCAGTCCGATGAACAGGGCGTTTGATGTCATCCCCGACCAGTCCAGGGTGGAATAGAAAATACTGGAAAGTATCGGATACCCCTGAAACAGTATGTAGAGTATCATAGTGGGAATCATAAAGATCCAGCACCACATGTTTATGCGCCTTCTCTGCTTCTTTCTGCGGTCCGTTAACCTGACCTTCGAAGCACCTGAAAACTGTCCTTTCATGGAAAGCCCTCTCTTTCTTCCTTTTAATTATTTTTTATAATCAATAAGGCATTGCTTTTGCTGGTTACAATATAACACTTTTCTATATTTCATGCAATACTTAATCGATAAATAATGTGTTTTTGTTTATAATATCACCTTTTTCAATATTTTATTGTGCATTTTATACATATATTTTTATTCTTGTTTTTTGTTATAATACTTATAAAATATAATTAATTATCAGTTGCATTTCAGGAGGATTTTTATGACGATCAACATTTTATATTCCTCGCATTCCGGTTCACCTGTCGTTTTTGCGGCGCAGGAGCTGGCCCGGTGCCTGGCGAAAATAGTTGCGGATTCAATAATTATAACAAATAACCAGAATTGCCGGTCAGACGAAGTCCCGCTTCGGCTTGAATCGTTGAATAACCCGAAGGACAGTGAGGATGCATACTCCATCGACGTCACCCCGGCGGGTGGCACCATCTCGGGAAGCAATGACCGCAGTGTTCTTCTCGGCGTTTACCAGTACTTATGGCTTCTCGGCTGCCGTTTCCCCGCTCCCGGCAGGAAGCACGAATCCTTTCCTTCTTTATATAAGAAAGAACAGCTCTCCGCCAGCTGTCAGAAACAGGCGGCGCTGCATCACCGGGGCGTCTGCATCGAGGGAGCCAATTCTCTGGAAAATATTCTGGATTACATCGACTGGCTGCCGAAACTGGGCTGCAACAGCTTCTTTCTGCAGTTCCAGCTGCCCTATACCTTTATGGCCCGCTGGTATCACCACGAGATGAATCCCCTTCTGAAGCCGGAGGAATTTACAAGGGAGACCGCCGCCGCCTTTACCGCCCGAATCGAAGAAGCGCTTCAGGAGCGCGGCCTCCTTCTCCATCAGGCAGGCCACGGCTGGACCGGAGACGTGCTTGGCTTCCCCTGCGCCGACTGGAAAGCGGCTTCCGAACCGCTTCCGCCGGAGACCGCTCCGCTCGCCGCCTGCATAAATGGAAAACGCGAATTATTTCACGGAGTTCCCATGAACACCAATCTCTGCTATTCCAACGAGACCGTGATCGAAAAATTTTCCGACCGGGTTGTGGAATACTGTATACAACATCCGGCTATCTCCTGCGTCCACGTATGGCTGGCGGATGAATTTAACAATATCTGCGAGTGCGAGGCCTGCCGGACCCAACTGCCCACAGACCAGTACATACGGATTTTAAACCGGATCGACGAGAAGCTGACCGGACTGCACCTTGACACAAAAATCGTCTTTCTGCTCTATCAGGAGCTCTTATGGCCGCCTGTAAAGGAAGCCTTCCGCAATCCAGACCGTTTTCTCCTGATGTTCGCCCCCATCAGCCGTACGTTCGAGCATTCCTACCAGCTTAAGGATACCTACGGGCCCGCTCCGGCCTACGAAAGAAACCGGATCACACTTCCTGTGGGGCTTGATGAGAACATGGTATTCTTAAAATCATGGCAGAACTGTTTCCACGGCGAAGGCTTTGTATACGACTATCCGCTGGGCCGGGCGCATTACGGTGATTTCGGCTACATCCATATAGCCGAAATCATCGGCCAGGACATCCGGAAGCTGAAACAGATGGGACTGGACGGCTATATCAGCTGCCAGGAGCTCCGGGTCTGCCTCCCCAACGCATTTCCGGCTTACGTCATGGGCCGCATGCTCTTTGACGCCGACGTAACATTCGGGGAGCTGAAGGAAGAGTACTTCCGTGCCGCCTACGGGCCTGGCTGGGAACAGGTTCTTTCTTATTTGACAAAGCTGTCCTCCCTGTGCAGCTGCGACTATTTTAACGGAAAAGAGGATCGGAAGGACCCAAGAGAGGCAGCCGCCATGAAAGAATTGATCCGCCTCGCAGAGCACGCCCCCCTCCCCGGGCAGGAAGGCACGGACAGTCTCACCGACGCACAAAATTTATTTTGGAAATATCTTGACTACCACCGAGAATATAGTTTACGATTAGGGAAAGCGCTGATGAAGCTGGCCGGGGGAGAGGAATTGGAAGCGCAGGAATGCTGGCGGCAGTTCCAGCATATGATCTGCGAACGGGAAACGGAATTCCAGGAGTGTCTCGATGTGTACCGCGTCACCGAAGTATCCACCAAATACACCGGCTTTCTGTTGGAAGAACCGCTCATCAGCACACTTTAGAGTGGGAAGAACCACGACATGCCCCAGAGCGTGTTTGAAAATTATGGAAGAATGAGGTCGCTGCAGCCATGTACAAGGGGAAAAAGAAGAAAGCATCCAACCGGAGCCGGATTTTGGAGTGTATTTACCGGAACGCGCCCATTGCCCGAACGGATATTGCCGAAGAGACTGAGATCACGCCTGCAACAGTAACCATGAACGTTACCACGCTGATTTCAGAGGGATTTGTGAGGGAACTGGGAGAGGTCTCGACCGATGAGGCCTCCTCGGGACGCAAGCGTGTCCTGATCGACATCATACCTGACAGGGCTTACAGCATCGGTTTGGAGTTTACCCAGAAGGCTCTCGTCATCTGTATCACGGACTTAAAGGGACGAATCCGTTTCCAGCGTACAGAACCATTTAACGAGGAACTGGCCGGCAGAATTACCGACGCCATTATCGGCGGTGTAAAGGATCTGGTCGCGGAGTCCGGAATTTCATGGGACGAGATCGTCGGTATCGGAGCAGCGGTTCCAGGCCACATGAACGGGAGCGCTTCCAGCCTGATTACCAACCGGAAGACCTGGCAGAATTTCGACCCGAAGCGGATTGAACAGGAGCTTCCGCTCCCCATCGTCTGCGAGAATAACGCCCGGTGCATGGCCCTTGGCGAATATCTCTTTTCCCCGCAGGAAAGCCCCGACAGCTTCGCATTTTTCCACGTAGGCATGGGAATGTTCTGCGCCAGTGTCGTAGACGGCGAGATGTTCCTGGGCGAAAATTATGTGGCAGGAGAGATCGGCCACACCATAGTAAGCGAGGGCGGGCGCCGCTGTGAGTGCGGCAAATACGGCTGTCTCCAGACGTACGCCAGCGAGAACCACTTAATCCGGAACGCAAGGCTGCTGTACCGGAACACGCCGAATACCATATTGAGAAGTCTCGTGTCCGACGATTCCCAGATTACCATCGGGACGATCACCACCGCCTATTCCATGGGCGATCCCGTCATCGGAATGTATATCGCGGAGGCGCTGAAATACCTGGGCATCACCATTTCCAATATCGCCATCATCACCAATCCGGGCAAGATCTTTCTGCATGGCCAGCTCTTTGACAACCAGGACATTCAGAACGAACTGATGGATTACATCGAGCGGCAGCTGATATTCGTGGACCGCACCTATGCAGGCAACGTGGAAATCCTGCCGTATGGGGCCGCAGACGGAGCCGTGGGCGCCAGCGCGCTAGCAATTCTGCGCTTCTTTATCAGGCCGGTTATAGGAGAATAGATGCAGAGTCGCTGAAGTCCTTTTATTTCAGAAGCGCATGTCTCCAGTGCAATTGCGAATTTGCTCCTGCACGGCCGGCAGCATGTGCAGACAGCAGAATGGGGCAGGCCGGTTCCGTTTAAGAATCGGCCTGCCCCCTGCATCCGGGTACAGTAAGCTCTCCCATGCACCGTCCTTCGGCACACCATAATCCGTCGAATCTGCCTCATCACACCAGATGCTTATCCAGCGTAAATCCCCGTCCCCTTACCTCGCGCACACCATTGATGATAATAAACGCCTTCGGATCAATCTCCTGCACGCAGTGATTTAAGTGGCTCATTTCCCGGTTCGGAAGCACGCACAGAACTGCCTTCTGATCCAGCTTTTCAAATCCGGTCTGGATGGGCAGGAAGGTGGAGCCGCGGTCCAAATCCGTCTGGATAATCTCATTGATCCGCTCATACTCCCGGCTGATAATCAGCACCTGCACATCACCGGCACCAAACACCAGCACCTGGTTTAAGACGATGGAAGTCAGCAGTACGGACATGATTCCATAGAGAATCTCTTCCGTATTGGAAAATATCATCTGAGACAGCAGGATGAAAATGTCAAAGAAGTACATGGACAACGCCACCGGAATCCGGAATTTCTTATTGAGAATCAGCGGCGGAATATCCATACCGCCGGTAGAACCGCCCAGCCGCATAACGATTCCCAGTCCCAGCCCCGTCAGCATACCGCCAAACAGCGCCGCCAGGAGCCGGTCCCCCGTTAAGTGGCTGAACGCCTCAATCTTCAGAAACTGGTTAAGAAACGCGGGAAATACAAGGGTGCTGACAATGGTGGTCAGCGCAAACCGCTTTCCCAGAATATAAAATCCCAGTAAAAACATAACCACATTGAGGGCTGCCACCGTCACCGACACATCCAGATGCGCAAAATGCTGTACACTTCTGGCAATTCCCGTTGCGCCTCCCACCAGGAAATGGTTCGGGATGGAAAACGCCGAAAGCCCCAGCGCAAAGATCCCATTTCCCAGCACAATTCCGAGTATCTTTCCTATTTTCTTACTCATTGTCCGCTCACTTCCCCTTTGTATTGATAGTACTTTTCTAATATTCAGAATCTTACCGCCGACCTCTTCGACTTGTCCAGATCATTTAGAACTTCAGCTTCAGCCCGGTCTCATACTTGCTGTCGTCAATGATGACACGCACATCAAAGGTGCCGTTCAGGCCCTCTTTGTCGACGTTTAACGTCACTTCCCTGTCATCCTTGGGCAGGAAGGTGCCGGAACACATCGCCAGAAACTTCTGTGCACTGGTGGAGATGAAATACCGGTGGATCTCCTCCGGATCATCTTCCTTTTCCAGCTGGAACATTACCAGCTGTCCCTTCTTAAACTTCGCCTTAAAAATGATGCGGTCGTCCTCTTCCGTAAGCACCGCCTCACAGGCTTCCGGAAGCAGTTCCCCTGTGTTCTCTGCCGGAACCTCCGTATCAAACTCGCCTGTCACTCCCAGATTTCCTACGACTCTGCCCTTTCCCAGGTCTAAATTGGCTCCTTCCCGGTACAGGCTCATCTTCTCGGCACGGTAATAATTGGATGGCAGATGCATCTCATACACCAGTTCTCCGTCCATGATTTCTACGGTAATGCTCTTTAATACGCACTCCGGATCCTCCAGATTCATATAGACCGGAAGTTCCTCACAGGTAACACCATGATTATACCCCATTCCTCCGGAATGTACCAGATAGTAGCCGTCACGATAATATTCCACATTGGAAATATAGGATGAGAAGAAGTCATTCTTCCGCTCTTTTCCAAACTGCCATACCTGCTCAATCGTCATCCTCTCCGTATCAATGTGGTAGCGGACTCCTCTGGAGAAATTATCCCGGTTGAGCCTGTACTGCTCCTTATTCTTTGCCCTCCAGTGGCCATTGTCAAACAGCATAATATCGCCATCCGGAAGCATCATGCATGCGTGCTGTTCATACTGCCAGTCAAAGTCACCGCTGCCTGCCGGGGTAAAGAAATAACGGCTTACCAGATCTTCCGGCCACCCCTCCGGGTCTCCGATGATCCAGTTGAGTTCTCCCGTCTCAAAATCGATATTGATGACCGCATCCTGATGTCTGCCTGAGAGCGTCAGGGAATTCGTCCTCCTGTCATACCACACCGCGTTGTTGTGGAACCAGTCGTGTTCCGACCAGCTCCCGGACTTCGCCGCCTGTTGGGGAAGAACCTTTTTGTAATCCCATGATTTGATGATTTTTCCGCTTTCCCGGTCCACCAGCACGCACATGTCCTCTGCTGTGGCTGCATTTTTCTCCTGAGTCAGGATCAGCAGATTTCCGTCCTCCATCTCGAACTGGTCGTGATGGTAGCCGCCTGGAATGCAGTACTCCGTATATATTTTTCCCACCAGGTCCATTTCACAAACACCCGCCGTGTAGTAAGGCATGTTTAAAAGCCGGTTGGAGCCAATGAGAATGCGGCCGTTTGCGGCAGGCTTCATGTCAAATATAAACGGCTCCACCAGATGCCAGCGGCAGTCTCCCCGATAGTCATAGCCTCCGGCCAGTGAATCCCCGGCAGGTGTCACGAACATCAGCTGCCCATTCATATAATCACTTGTTGTGTTGATATAATCCGCCTGGTACGGCATATTTTCAATCTGTTCCGTGGTCACAGTTACTTCGTAAGCCGTTCCGTCCTCCAGCGCAATCACAACCGTATTATCATACTCCGGATAGAGCCCAAGCACCGGAAGGATCTGCTCCTTCGCCTTCGGAAATGTATGGGTAATATCACCGGCAGCTTCTTTCCCCTTTACAGTCAGAGTCACTGCCTCTTCTTTTTCTGTTTTAAATAAAATCATTGCCGTCAGCGGATTTACGAGATAAGGATTTACCACGATATAAGGATGCTCTGCGGTATAGTTCCCGCGTTCAAGCTCCTTTCTCATAGCCTCTTCGTTCTGATACTGACGCTCCACCAAATGGCTGATCCGATGATAACCGATTGCTTTTCGTTCCAATGTACTGCCCCTCCTGTCAATTTTGTTAAAATTATAACATTGTTTTTTCCTGCAAAAAATATCAGTTGCTATGATTTTTCTTTTTATTTCCAGATGAATATGGTATACTATGAACCTGGTATCTCACAGTATCAGAGGGGGAGACGATCAGAATAACGCCATACATAAGAGGGGGAAATGGAAGATGGAATCAAGCGCCGCCTGTTTAAACGAACTCCGGGATCTCGGCACACTGACCCGTAAAAAGAAAAATGACTGTCTCTACAATCGTGCCCATTTGGACAAATACGTATACTGCCTCGAAGAGGGGCTTTGTGCACTCCACAGCGTTTCTCCCGGCGGCAGGGAACGGATCTATCAGTATTTTCTCCCCGGTGACTTCGTCGGTTTTATACCGGCCTACGCCAGATCTTACCCCGACGACACCTTTTATGCATTTTCAATCACGGCAAAATCCGCGTGCCTGCTGTATCAGATACCATATAACACATTCCGTGAATACGTGGAGTCTCATCCCGACTTTTACCGGTGGCTCTTTGAGACTGCCATCGCGCATTACGACAATGCATTAAAGCACTGTTATGCCCTTCAGGATGGCGACAACTTTGTAAGCCTCTGCTACGCCCTGACTGAACTGGCTGTCTGCGAAGGCCCCCATTACGTCATTCACAAGGATTTCTCCTACAGCGAGCTGGCAAACTATCTGGGCATTCATACCATCACCGTAACACGGATCATGGGAAAATTAAAGGATATGGGCGTTGTGAGCAAACGCGGCCACCAGACTGTGATTCACGACATGGCACGGCTGACGGCACTGGCACAGCAGCGGACAATATCAAAAAAATAACGGCTAAGATTAAAAACAGCAGGTGCGCAGTTAAAAACGCACCTGTTATTTATAATATCAGCCGTTATCTGTTATTTCCCATCGCTGTTTTTCTTCTGATCCGCCACACGTTTTATGGAAATTCCCGTAAATCCATACAGTATGGAAAACAGCGGCGTCAGCCACAGAAGGGGAACAAACCCGATATACTGCGCCCACGTGACTCCCAGGGTCCCCGCCATGTAAATTCCGTATCCGTGCCACGGAATCATGGGGCCTGCCAGCGTTCCGCTGTCCTCCAAACATCGGGAAAGAATTCTCGGTTCGATCCCCCGTTCTTTAAAGAGAGGCTGCATCAGACGCCCTGTCAGTACGTGAGACATCGGGCTGGAACAGCTGACAATGCTGGTAACATAACCGGTCAGAAGTGTGGCCAGAACCAGGGAACCGTCACTGTTGATCCGTTTTACGAAGACGGAAAGAATATTATTCAGTACCCCCAGCCGGTCAAGCATGCCGCCCATGCCCACTGCAAAGGTGATGATAGCCACATACTGAAGCATACTGGCCATACCGCCTCTGTTCAGGATAGATTTTAACACTCCAATCTCTGTATCACTGGTAAATCCATCGTAACAGATCTTCAGAATGGAACGCAGATCCACCCCCTGGACAAAGACTGCCACCAGCGCGCCTGCGACAGCGCCGATTCCCAACGCTTCAAACGCACCTACCCGGAACATTAACAGAACGATAATCAAGACTGCCGGGATCAGGGTCGTCCAGCCAATGTGGAACGCTCCCTGCAGATAATCGATATAAACATTCAAATCTCCCGGATCATATCCGCCGTTCGTCTGGCTGATTCCCAGAACCGTAAAGACAACGATACTGATCAGCATCGGAGGAAGCGTCGTCCAGAGCATGCTCTTAATATGATCTCCCAGCTTCGCTCCCGCCACGGCCGGAGCCAGGTTGGTCGTATCGGAAAACGGGCTCAGCTTGTCTCCAAACATGGCTCCGCAGATTACCGCACCGGCCACCATTCCCGGATTGATCCCCATGGCATTGCCGATTGCCATCATCGCCACACCGGCACTGCCCGCGGAACCGTATGAGGTTCCCGTCACCAGGCTGAGCACCGCCGTAAAAATCAGAGTAAAGGTCAGTAAAAATGCCGGATTAATCGATTTCAATCCATACACAATAATCGTGGGAATCGTTCCGGAAGCCATCCATGTTCCGATCAAAACACCAATCGCCATTAAAATCGTCATGGTAGGCAGAACTACCTTCAACGCGTCAAATGCGCCTGCTTTCACATGTTCATAGTCAATCTTTAGTCCAATACAGAACAGATAGATGATGAGCCAGCTGAAAAACAGCCCTATCATCGGTCCGCCAACTTTAAAGCGGATACAGACCGCAACCGCAGCCACAATTAGCAGCAAAAGTACCGCAGACTGAATCCCGTTCAGCGTCTTTTGCACCTTCTCTTTCGTTTCCATACCGTGTTGCCCTCCAATAGTTATTTTTTTAACACATTTTATTTTTCTATCATATCCCATACGCCGGGTCAAAAAAATAACTCATGCTAGTATTTTCATGAAAAAGATAAATTTTTACTGATTTTAGCCATTTGACGCTTTAACTCGGCAAGTTTTTTGTTTTTCTCCGCCCTCATTTCATACAGATTCCAGCAGCCATGCCGTAATGGCCCGCTGCGCTTTCTCCGTATAGAAGAACACATCGTATTCGTTTCCCTTTTCACTCAGACGCTTCTCCGCTTCAATACCGAACGCTTCTCCGGCTTCCGTCAAACGCTTCCGCTTCATCCCATTAAAAAACTGTTCTTCATAATATCCGTCCTCGATCAGCTTTTGCTCTACCGATTTGATCGTCAGCCGTTTCATGGTGTCTTCATCCCGAAGATCATTGATCTGTCCTATAAAATCGCTTAAAGAGACCCGTTCCGAATAGTGAAGTTCATCTGCAAGCTCCCGGGTCATGACAAATTCCGTTTTGGCTGATTTCCCCTTCTTCTTTTTTACAGCAGCGGCCTCAACCGGTGGTTCCTCCTGCTTCAGCGGCTCCTGACTTCCGCTCTCCCATGCCGCCATAACATCGTCCAGAGACCAGTCATCAAACTCTCCGCTGTCACTGCTGAAATACAGATCATCGCCGGCGAAGCCTGCGTCATAATCCGCTGCTGGAGATGCCGCAGAGTCTCCGAACGCGCGATCAGCAGCCCTTTCTGAAAGATTCTCTGCTGTTTCCGCGTGAGCTGCTCCAGTCTCCGCCCTGATACACTCCAAAAACCTTTCCCCATACTTTTCAAACTTAAATTCCCCAACCCCGGTTACCGTCAGCATCTCTGCCCTGGTTTTGGGTTTTATCACACACATGTGAGTCAGCGTCTTATCAGAGAATACAATATACGGCGGAACTTTCTCCTCTTTCGCGATTTCGGAACGCAGCGCGCGGAGCTGATCGAACAGCGCTTCGTCGCTTTCTGAAAAACCGGCTTCCGAAAGACCGGCCGCCAGCCCTTTCCGGCTCTTCTTTCCTTTTTCTGCTTTCACCTTCGCAGGATGCTCCTGTTCCTTTGCCATCTTCATGACAACGGGGTCGCCCTCTTCCAGCACAGCCCTGGATTTCTCCGTCAGCTTAACGACCGCGTATTCGTCATTGGTCACCGCAAGATATTCGTTGAGCTGAAGGTAGTTTATCACCTGTCTCAGCTTGTAGGACGGCACTTTGGCAAGTTCCGAGTAGTGGGGATTTTCATCCATATGATACTGTCTGATCTTTGCCGTATTGGCTCCGTGCACCGTATCAATAATCACGTTCGTGCCGTATCTCTGTCTGCTGCTCTCCACGCATCCGATGATCCCTTTTGCGATATCCGTCACATCCACCGTTTCAAACTGGCTTAAACAGTTGGAACAGTTTCCGCAGTAGTTTTCACCATACTCGCCAAAATACCTCAATATGTAATCCCGCAGGCACTCATTCGTAAAGCAGTAAAACGTCATCCTGCGAAGCCGTTCCCGGTCTCTCTCCTGGACGATAGCGCGGGTAACCGCGTCCAGTTCCTGATTATCCCGGTTGTTATCGATAAACAGCTGGTTTGTGATCACATCCTGGCCGCCGTAAAGCAGGATACATTCTGCCGGTTCTCCGTCTCGCCCGGCTCTGCCTGCCTCCTGATAATAGCTCTCCATATTCTTCGGCATATTATAATGGATTACAAAGCGGACATTGGATTTATCAATTCCCATGCCAAAAGCATTGGTCGCCACAACGATCGCCGCCCTGTCGTAGATAAAATCCTCCTGATTCTTCTTACGCTCCGCATCGCTTAATCCGGCATGGTACCTTGTAACAGAGAATCCGTCCGCCCGCAGCTTATCGCTGACCTCCTCCACATTTTTTCTGGTCAGACAGTAGATCACGCCACTCTGTCCCGGATGCAGTTCCAGGAAATTCTTCATGGTTGCATACTTGTCCTTCGGTGCCTGGACTCCAAAATAGAGATTCGGACGGTCGAAGCCCGTCGTGAGTACCGTCGGCTCCCGCAGCATCAGGATGTCGCTGATATCGTCCCTTACCTCTTTCGTCGCCGTCGCCGTAAACGCGCTGACGACGGGACGAACGTTCAGCCGGTCGATGAACTCCACAATCTTCAAATAGCTGGGTCTGAAATCCTGCCCCCACTGGGACACACAGTGGGCCTCATCCACCGCTACCATGGAAATCTTCGTATTCAATGCAAAATCCAGAAATTCTTCCGTCACCAGGCGCTCCGGCGCAACATAGATAATAGGGTAACGCCCTTCCCTTGCATAGGCCAGTGCGCGGTAATACTGGGAAGCCGTCAGGGAACTGTTTAAATAGGCAGCATGGATCCCGGCCTGGTTTAGCGCCTCCACCTGGTCCTTCATCAGTGAGATTAACGGAGAAATCACCAGGGTAATCCCGTCCATCATCAGCGCCGGGATCTGAAAGCACAGTGACTTTCCGGCGCCGGTCGGCATGATTCCCAGCGTATCACGGCCGTTTAAAATACTGTCAATCAGAACCTCCTGACCGTCACGAAACTCATCATAACCAAAATATTGTTTTAACACCTGATGTTTATCCATATATCCTCTTTTCGTACTCCTTGTCTTTTATCTTCACTCGTCCATTAGAATCGCGCAGAACGATCAACAGCTTCCATTGTATCACGCGGCAGCCAATTCTGTCATCATCCGTCAGCTGCAGTTTTATCGAATAAAATTTTCATTTTATCTCACAGCGATTAAGTACTGCGGCGCAGTACTGGCAAATAAATGATTCACTTATATTCAAACGAGGGGAAATGCAAAGATTTTTGTCAAGATCAGACAGAGGCCGCTCTTAATGCCGATACTCGGTTTCATTGAGAAATAACGGAATATTTACTTTTATTATAACAACATTTTGTCTGGAATTCAACTGGTTTACTACTAATTATTTTATTTTTTACAATTATCAAAAGGAACGGCACGATTCCATCTTCCGGCAGACGGTATCCGGGCAGAATCGTCTGTTTGTCAAACTTGTATGTCACACGTTCCCCTGATTCTTTTTCCGTTCTTCCACCATCTGAACAAACCACTCCACCGTGGCCGGATCCTGATGGGAGAAAAATGAACTCGCTTTTTTATCAAGGGAAGCTATTTTCTCCATATCCCCATCGCTCAGTGAAAAATCGAATACATCGAAATTTTCCACCATGCGCTCATAATGAACGGATTTCGGAATTACCACCACGCCTCGCTGGATATTCCATCTAAGCATAATCTGCGCGGTTGTCTTCCCGTACTTTGCTCCCGTCTCCATCAGCACAGGGTCCTCAAACAGGCCGCCTCTTCCTTCGCCGAAAGGCGCCCATGCCTCTATCTGTACGCCGTATTGATCCATATACTCTTTGGCGAGAATCTGCTGGTTATACGGATGTGTTTCCACCTGATTGACCATCGGGCGGATGCGGGCAAAGGAGGCCAGATCCACCATCCGGTCAGGATAGAAATTGGAAATCCCGACCGCACGCAGCTTTCCCTCCTCATACAGTTCCTCCAAAGCCCTCCATGCCCCGTAATAATCGGCAAACGGCTGATGCAGCAGCATCAGATCAAGGTAATCAGTCTGCAGCTTCCTCAGTGATGCTTCTACTGATTTTCTGCACTCCTCATAGCCGTAATGCTCCACCCACACCTTCGAGGTCAGGAAAATATCCTTTCTCGGGATACCGGACTTTATAAGCGCCGTTCCAACCTCCTCTTCATTAAAATATGCCTGTGCCGTATCGATTGAACGGTAACCCGCCCTCAATGCGTCAAGCACGCATCTCTCGCATTCTTCCTTTGACACCTGATAGACGCCATAACCCAAAATCGGCATTTCCATGCCATTGCTTAATTTTACGTATTCCATTTTAATCTCCTCTGTTCAATAAACTGCGCGGCCCGCAGGTTTCTGCCTTTCCTGTCTCTACAGCGCACCCACTACGTGATGCGGCACATAGGCCTCCTCAAGATAATCAATCTCCTCTTTTGACAGCTTTACGGAAAAACTGCCGGCCGCGTCGTCAAGATACTTTGCCTTCGTTGCACCGATCACCGGCGATGCCGCACCCTTTGCAAACTGCCAGGCCAGGGCAATCTGCGTCATCGTCGTATCCTTCTTCTCTGCAAGCTCAGATACCCGTTTTACGATGACCATATCGCTTTCTCGTGTTTTGTCGTATTTTCCCTGTGCCGTCACATCGGTTCTGCTCCTCAGTGTATCCGCAGACCAGGTTGGACGCGACAGTCTTCCGGCCGCCAGCGGGCTGTATGGGGTTCTCGCCACATTCTGCGCGTCACAGATCGGAATCAGTTCCCGCTCATCTTCCCGATAAAGCAGATTATAGTGGTTCTGCATGGAAACAAATTTTGTCCAGCCATTCTTTTCTGCGGTGTACTGCATTTCCATAAACTGATATCCATACATGGCAGATGCGCCGATGGCCCGTACCTTACCGGACTGAACTACCTTATGCAGGGCTTCCATCGTCTCCCCGACAGGCGTATCATAGTCGAACCGGTGGATAATCAGGAGGTCGATATAGTCTGTGCCCAGACGCCTCAGCGAACCTTCCACCTCTCTCAAAATTGCGTCCTTTGACAGTCTGCCTTCATTAAAATAGACCTTCGTAGCGAGAACCACCCGGTCCCTCGCCGTGTTGTTTCTGATCGCTCTTCCGAGATATTCTTCACTTGTCCCCGCAGAATAGCAGTTTGCTGTGTCAAAAAAATTAATCCCCAAGTCCAGCGCATGTCTGATAATCGATTCACTCTCCGCCGGATTCAGCGTCCAGGCATGCATCTTGCTGGCAGGGTCTCCAAAACTCATACAGCCCGCGCACAGGCGGGAGACCTCAATGCCAGAATTTCCTAACGTTGTATATTCCATTTTTTTAGCTTTCCTTTCTGTACAGAAACACAAATTACTGCCATACCTCTTTCGCCATATGGAACGCGGCCCATGCCTTCGGCCAGCCTGCGTAAAAAGCAGCATGCGTGAGGATCTCGGCGATCTCTTCCTTTGTAACACCGTATTTTTTCGCATTGAAAAGGTGGAATTTCAGGGAACTGTCCAGAATCCCGCTCGCCATCAGCGCAGTCACCGTGACGATACAGCGGTCCCTCGCCGACAGCTGCCCCTCTCTCGCCCACACCTCTCCAAACAGCACATCATCATTTAATTCTGCAAACTTCGGAGCAAAATCTCCCAGTTGTTCTTTTCCAGCCGTCACTTTTTCCATATGTCTGTTCCTCTCTTTCTCCATTGATCAGGTATTAAGTACACAATATCAGATATTGTCTGCTTTTGTTTTCTGTTATCTCAGTTTTCTGTCATCCCAGTTTGCTGTAATCTTCCCCGGTAACCGGCTCGCACCATTCATTTCTGCAGTGTTCTCCCGGCACCTCAACAGCCAGATGCTGGAACCAGGAATCAGGTGCGGCGCCGTGCCAGTGTTTCACTCCGGCGGGGATGGCAACAGCATCACCAGGCTTTAATTCTCTGGCCTCCTTCCCCCATTCCTGATAATATCCTCTTCCCGCTGTCACCAAAAGAATCTGCCCGCCGCCTTTGTCCGCATGATGAATATGCCAGTGATTGCGGCACCCCGGCTCAAATGTAACATTTCCGATAACAACCTGTTCTGTGGAAAGCATCGCCAGGTAACTCTGACCTGTAAAATACTCTGCATAGGCGTCGTTTGGTTTTCCCGCCGGAAATACACTCAAGTTCTCTGCATTCATGTGATTTCCTCCTTTATTTCAGCCAGCTCTTAATCTCTTTTTCTGACCGGTTTACTCTTCCGCCGCGAATCGCCAGCGCCTTCCCTATAATAGCTCCGGGGCACAGCTTCTTTATATCCGCAGCGCTGCTTCCCATCCCGCTTCCCTCATGAGTACAGAATGGTCTGATCGTCTTACCTGTAAAATCAAAATGTTCCAGAAACGTAAATACTGCCATCGGCATCGTCCCCCAGTAATTGGGATAACCAAGATAAATGACATCATACGGTTCCAGGCTCTCCGGATACGCAGCCAGCTCCGGCCGGGCATTCCGCCTCTGATCTGCCTGCGCCTGCGCAGTGCACTCATTGTAATCTGCAGAATAGGCCTGCTGCGGCTCTATTTTAAACAGATCCGCCCCCGTAAACTTTTGAATCATACCTGCCGCCGCTTCCGTATTCCCTTTTTCAAGAGTCCTTATCTCCCCGTTCACATAGTTTTCCTCTCCTCTTGAGAAGAATGCAATCAGTTCCGCCATCTCGTTTTCCTCCTTTTTATTGTTACCGTTTCCTGTATTGTACCTCCCATATTCTTGATTTTGAATCTCCTGTATGTTATTATTGTATCAACTTATTGTTCATACATTATGCCCGTTTCGAAGAATCGCCGCACGGGCTGCCTGACAGAAACAGGAGGAATTCTCATGTACAACCATATGCTGGATACTCTCATAGCGGCCGCCGACTGCGGCAGCTTCACCAGGGCCGCCGAACGCCTCTATATTTCCCCAACCGCGGTCATGAAGCAGATCAATGCCTTAGAAGACCATCTTGGCATGAAATTATTGGAGCGCACCCCGTCCGGAGTGAGTCTGACAGCTGCAGGCGCCGTCATTTATCAGGACGCGAAATTTATGATCGATTATTCGAAGAAATCCATTGCAGGTGCGAAAGCCGCCAGCCACGCCAGAGACACAGTCTTCTGCATCGGCACGTCACTTTTAAATCCCGCAAAGCCATTTATGGATTTGTGGTACCGTGTGAATCATGATTTTCCAGATTATAAGCTGCATCTTGTGACATTTCAGGATAATCACGAGGGAATCCTCTCTGAGATTGAACAATTGGGGGGAAAATTTGATTTTCTGATTGGTGTATGTGATTCGAAGGCATGGCTTTCCCGGTGCAGATTCCTCCCTCTGGGACGGTATAAAAAAATGATTGCCGTGTCCAGAGAGCACCGCCTGGCAGACAGAAAAAGCCTGGAGATTGAAGATTTATACGGGGAAACGATGATGATGGTAGAGCGGGGGGATTCCGGAGTCAATGATTTTCTCCGCAACGATTTGGAAAAGCATCATCCCCAGATCACGATTGAGGATACCCCCCGATTTTATGATTTGTCCGTATTCAACCGCTGCGCGGAAACCGGAAATGTCCTGCTTACGATCGAATGCTGGCAGGAGGTCCATCCGGGGCTTGTGACGATTCCTGTAAACTGGGATTACAGCATCCCCTACGGTCTGCTGTACAGCCTCGATGCCCCGGAGGATGTGGAGAGATTCGCTGAAGTGGTAAAGGAAATTTTATAGAAAATGCCGTCCTGCTGCCTCGCGCAGCACAGATCCTTTCATTTCCTGCCGCGCGCCTCCGACGGCTTCAGCGGATACCGTTTATAGATCAGTATATATTTATCGGAAAAGGAGGAACTGTTTATAAATTTTTCACGGATCCGTTCTGCGATGCCATCTGTCTGCAGATCCGTCGCATCTGATACCATGACGAGATACTGGCAGCTACTGTATCTCGTAAATACGTCCCCCGCCCGCAGGGACATCTGTATGATTGTATGCAGTTCTTCCATCAGCAGAATCCGTTCAGGAAGATCGGGAAAATCTCCGTGTTCGTCCGCCAGCGTAAAAAGGAGACTGTACACACTGGACTGTACCCGCTGAAGTCTTCGTTCCACAAAGCGGTATATGCCCACAAAGCTGTCATAATCCTGACAGAACGCCCCTGCATACGGATTGGGTTCAGACAGCTCCAGACTCACCTGCTCCATATCGGTCTTCAGGCTTTTCATGTTCGATGTGTTCTCCGGCCGGTTATCCGCATCGGCCGGTCTTTTTTTCCGCAGACTTTTTTCTGTGATCAGGCGCTGGTCTGCACGGTCAAACAGACGCTGATAATCATCCCCTTTTTGATAAATGCTTCCGCAGACTGTAACAGACAGCCTGGTAACCATAAACTGGTCCGGCGGAAGATTTAGGAACTGCTGCCTTATCTGGCGGCACCGCTCCTCAATAAAGTTCTGATCCTGCTTTACGCTCATAAAGATGACAAACTCATCCCCGCCAATCCGCCCCAGAATATCACTGTGAAAAACCCGTTCCTGCAAAATCCGGGCGACTCCGCGCAAAACCTGGTCGCCTGCAAGGTGGCCGTACCTGTCGTTGATACTCTTAAAATTATCAATATCAATGACAAACAGCACGCCGGTCTCATACTTCTTTAATCGCCTGCCAACCTTTTCTTCAACCGCCATCCGGTTATACAGCCCTGTCAGCCAGTCCGTTTCCGCCTGCTGGCTTAACCTTCGGTTCTCATTTTTCAGTAATGCCAGTACATTTTTCATCCCTGTCCCTCCCAGTTCTTCCATTCTGTATCAAATATGTCTCTGTTAACGACATGATTCCATCATCCGAAAAACATCAGTTTGCCGGAAACGTCAAGGTGAATACGGTTCCCTTCCCCGGCACGCTCTCCACCTCCACAGTTCCGCCCATGGCCTCCGCGGTGGTCTTCACAATATAAAGTCCCAGACCGCTGGAACCATCCTTTTCTCCGCGCTCCGGCGACACTTTATAGAACCGTTCAAAGATATGAGGGAGATGCCCGGCATCTATCCCCTCCCCGGTATCCGCCACCGTAAGCACTGCCCGGTCTCCTCTCCGCTTAATACCAAGGGCGATACTGCCGCCCTCCGGCGTATGGCGCAGTGCATTATAGACCAGATTATCCAGCACGCTCCAGATTTTATTTCTATCTATCTTCAGTTTCAGCGCATCATCCGCCTCTGCCGTAAAGAAGAGCCCCATGCCGCCGGCCAGGTCCCCGTACTTTCTTTCCGCCTCCTCCATAAGCGGAAGGGCCATAACCCATTCCAGACGGTAGCTGACCGTACCGCCTTCCATCCTGGTAACTTCAAACAGATTATGGATGAGCCGCTGGAGATCCAGGTTCTTATGATAGGCAATTCCCAGATATTCCGTCCGCTCCTGCTCACTGGAGGCGACATTCTCATCCCCCAGCAGCTCCAGATAATTGTTGAGTACCGTCAGAGGAGTCTTTAAATCATGGGAAATGTTGCTGATCATTTCCCGCAGGGCCGACTGGGAGGCTGCCAGCTGTTCATTGGCACTGTTTAACTGGGCCGTGCGCTGCTTAACCAGATCTTCCAGGTTCGCATTGACCCGTTCCACTTCCTCGTGAGCCTGCGCATAGCTGCGCGACAGCATAACGCACTGGCTAAGAATTAAGAACATGTTCGGCACGATGCCGGGCAGAAACATGTCTCCTTCAAACAGGGTTTTGGTCAGAGGGCCGTAGATCACGAAAGTCACCATGCTGAACAGATAAAGCAGCCGGTACGGGTCCCTGCCGATGTTCCCTGACCGGAACGCCAGAAAGATTGAGATGCCATAGGGAATCATGACCAGGAACATGCCTGTCACCGCCTGTGCATAGGGCAGGACGCAGATCCCCGCCATGGGCAGTCCGAAACAGAGTATGTAAAAAATACGAAGGCAGCGCCCCAGCCGGATGGAAAATGCCTGCACCATGAAAAGGCAGATGCAGAGACTGTGTATCGTAAACAGCAAAAGAAAAACCCTGCTTAAAAGAAATCCGATTCCGCCAGGCAGAAAATACTGGACCAGCGCATTGCTCTCCATCCCCAGCCGCAGCACGGCTGCCAGACAGGTGAGGCTGAAGGTCAGATACAGCCGCTCCCGCCGGCGGAAGAAATAGAGGAACAGATGGTAAACACCGATCAGAAGAATGCCTCCCAAAGCTGCCGCCGCCACGGTCCGCTGCCAGAACATGCAGTGGGTCAGTACCGTATCCCGTCCGATCAGAATCGGATAAAAGATCCCGCTTCCGTTCATACGGTAATTGGCCGCCTGGATCACCAGCTCCAGAACACCGTCCGGCGCTGCCGCCGCCAGCAGTTCATTGCGTACCCCGGTAACGGTATCCAGGTCCGACGTGCCCACCTTACCGGCATGGTAAAATTCTTTTCCATTAAGCCAGACCGCAGAGGAGGACATGATCTCCGGAATATACAGAAGATAGATCTGCCCCGGTTCCGTCAGGATCCTCAGCCGGTACGTTGCATAACCGAGCCCCGGATACCCCATCCTGGTCCACGGACCGGGCAGGTCAATATATTCCATCCCTGCCGGACTTCCCGTCCGAAAATCCTCCGGGGTATACAGCTGACTGTGATAAAACTCCCACTGCCCCGACAGTTCATACACGGAAGAAGTAAAATCCGCCTCCCGAAAGTCCAGTATTCCCTCTCCCGCCTTCGGCCCCTCCGAAACAAACGGTCTGGAGGAAGCAAAAAACAGAGCCAGGCACAAGCTGAAAATCAATAGAAAAATCGCCAAAAACCGTTTCATAAGATTGTCCCCGCTTCCACCTTCGGCAGGAACCGGTACCCTTCTCCGCGGACTGTCTCAATCCGGCCAATGACCGGCTCTGCCTCCTCCAGCTTGTGCCGCAGCCGTGTCATATGTACCGCCACCGTATTGGCATTGTCCGGCTTCCCTGTGCGCCATACCTCCTGATAAAGCTCCGATGCCGACAGGATCCGCCCAGGATTGCCCAGCAGAAACAGAAACAGTTCAAACTCCTTCTGTGCCAGGGGAATTATCCGGTCGTCAATCCGCAGAAGCTGGTTCTCGCGATCAACGGCGACTCTCTTTATGGTACTGCGCCTCACCTGCGCATACACGCGGGCGGCCAGTTCCTTTAAGCTGTAAGGCTTTGTAATATAATCCTCTCCCCCCGCCATCAGCCCCCTGATCTTATCTTCCTCGTCATCCATACAGCTGAGAAAGAGAATAGGGGCAGAAGTGATGGCACGCACTGCCTCACAGAGTTCAAATCCATTCATATCCGGAAGCAGCACATCCAGCAGAATGCAGTCGTACTTCTGTCTTCTCAGTAATTCCAGCGCCTCAGACGCGCAGACCGCCGAATCAACCTGATAGCCCCTGGCTTCCAGATACTTACGGTTTGTGCGCAATATATCCGTCTCATCATCCACCGCCAGCAGCCGGTAAGTGTAATCCATATAGCCCCTCCGATCCTCAAGATGAACAAATCTGTTCATGTTCCTTAATACGACAAATGCGAATGGCAGGAGCCATTCGCACTTTGTTACTGCTTTTATTATATTTACTGAGAACCCGCTTGTCAACGTATATTTGAGTTCCAAAGGACTGTTTTTGTTACCGTTTGCAACCTGTTTTTTTATTCTGCCGTCATATACGTATCCAGCTTCTCAAACCTGCTGCTGTAGCTGACTGCATCCTCATACTGGTTGGACTGCAGCACCAGATTGACGGTATTGCAGATACATCTCTGCAGCGCACTGATTTCCAGGGTTCCCTCTTTAAGCTCTCTGCGGATATTGTCGTGATCTTCTTTCACTCCCGGCATAACCATGTCGTTGCCCGCGCGCATACAGCCTGCGGCGGTACATACGCCTGCGGTGGAAGCCGTGGTGGTGGTCCAGTCTGTCATGATCGCGCCCGCAAATCCCCACTCGTCTCTGGCAGCCTTTGTGCAGATATCATAGGAATTGGCCGCATGTACGCCGTTGATCTGGTTGTAGGACGTCATGATCGACATGGGCTGTGAATTTTTCACAGCTATTTCAAATCCCTTTAAATAGATTTCGCGCAGTGCTCTCTCGGAAAGGACGGAATCTGACCCCATACGGTTGTCTTCCTGATTGTTGCAGGCAAAATGCTTGATGGTAGTTCCGCATCCCGGAACTTTCTGAACACCGAGAGTGATCGCAGACGCCATCATACCGGACAGCAGCGGATCCTCGGAATAGTATTCGAAGTTCCGGCCGCAAAGCGGGTTCCGGTGAATATTCATACCAGGCGCCAGCCACAGAGTCACATTAAACAGTTCCATCTCACGGCCGATCATCTCCCCTGCTTCCTTCAGGAGATTGACATCCCATGTCTGGGCAAGAAGCGTGCCGACCGGAAGTGCCGTACAGTACTGATAGTAAGTGGTGCCTTCCGGCTCTTCCGGATCAGCGAAAAATCCGCCTTCAAACGCCTGAAGGAAGCTGCCCTTATTGATCTTTCCATCTACAACCTGGTACGTCTTATGAAGCCTTAAACCGGCAGGTCCGTCTGCCAGTACCATGCTGGCTACGTTCCATGGGGACTCAATCGCAGCGGATGAGGTCTCTGCCGCAGCACCCGGCACAGTCAGCCCTGCGGAACCAAGGGCATTCTCCTGTCCTTTTCCGGGATCTCCTGTAGCAAGCGCAATCAGCTGTTCCTCCGATAAGGTGCTGACGATCTCCCCTGCTTTTCCTTCCGTCACGCCTAAGTGTTCCGGATAGGCAACCGTTTCTGTCACAATCTGATCTGCACAAACCGACAGATCAGGAAGCTTTAACGATTCCGCCAGACTCTTCCATGCGGCCTCTTTTTCCTTCATTTTACCGGCGTCCGGAATCAGTTCCTTCAAATCTTCTTTTCTCTCACAGATGGATTCACACTGCACCATCACGACATCTGCATCGAGGCTGATCGTAGCAGATAAGCTGGCGGATTCCAGAGAATTTCCTACCCAGATGCCATATGTACCAGCTTCCAGAATCCATGCCGACCGATCTTCATGATAGGAAGCCAGCTGGTATAACGGGAACGTAATCGTCAAATCCTGATTTTCTCCCGGAGACAAAAGCCTGGTCTTTGCGAAGCCGGCCAGACGGCGGTACTCTTTTGGCATGCCGTTCTGCGGACAGGAAACGTAGACTTCAGCGACTTCCTTCCCGGCATAGGTATTCCCGGTATTCTTCACGGAAGCCGTAACCGAGATTTTCGGCTGGTCTGTGCCCAGGCCGGAAGCACTGACTCCGGTTCCCACCACGGAAAATTCCGTATAGGACAATCCAAAGCCGAAACCGTAGCGAACCGGTACATCAAAGGTATCAAAATAACGGTATCCTACGAAAATTCCCTCTTCGTACTTTTCTGTATCCGTGTTGCCGTTTTTATGGCTGAAGGTCCGGGCGTTGGGATAATCCAGGTAGGTATATGCCCAGGAATCCGTCATTTTTCCGCTTGGATTTACAGCGCCGGACATGATATCGGCAAATGCCGAACCGCCTTCCTGGCCTGCCTGCATAAACTGCACAATCGATTTGATATTCGTAAATTCCTCTGTAAATGCCAGATCAATCAGGCCTCCGGTATTGATGACGAGAACCACACTGTCGTAAGAGGCTGAAATCTGTGCCAGAAGCGATTTTTCTTCTTTTGTGATGAAGTAATCACCTTCCGTATCGTGACGGTCCGCATTTTCACCTGCAATACGGCTGAGTACAAATACCGCCACATCGGCTCCATCCGCCTTTGCAGCCTCCTCATCGATAGAATCGCCGCATGGAACGACAAACGGAGTCGTGGAATACGCCTGGAAAAAGTTGCCGTCATACTGTTTCAGCTTCCTTAAGACCTCCTCCTTCCATGCCTGTCTTGCATCTGCGTAAATAGTCTCATAAGAGGAAAGCCATGCGTCGCTGGTCACTTCATAGCCTGCGGCCTTTAACCCCTGGCAGATGGAAACACAGTCCCTCTCATTGACATCGCCTGAACCTGTGCCGCCTTTTATGGTCTTTACCGCCCCGGCTCCGTAAAGCCCGATTTTTCCTTTTGCGGCAAGCGGCAGCAGATGGCCGTCATTTTTCAAAAGTACAAATCCCTCGGAGGCCGCTCTGCGGGCGATCTCCCTGTTTTCCTGCTCTCTTTTCGTCACTGCATCTGATGTCGAACCGGTAAATGTTCTGTTTTTCAATTTCATATCTGACCTCCAAATGGTATCTGTCTGTTTTTCTCTATTATGCACGATTCCCCTCTCACCCGCTAGATGTTTTTTTAACCTTTTGTAGGTTGATATTGATATATTTATAAACTTTTAGTAGAATAACAGCAGATATTCCTGTCACTATTGATATACTGCAGAGAGGGGAGGTTTCAGGATGGCACATATCATACACGAAGAGGTTTCCGAGAATGTCAATCTGCCGGCAAAGCTGGAGCTGGTCCACTGCATGCCCATGACCATACCGGCCCACTGGCACGAATATTTAGAGATCCTGTGCTTAATCGACGGCAGACTGACGGCAGTCATCCAGGCGGAATCGTATCAGCCTGAGCCCGGAAGCCTGCTGGTCATCAATTCCAATGAGCTTCATATGACACAGACGGCAGGCCTTACCACCTATGTACTTCTTCAGATTTCAGCTGAACAGTTAAGGCGTTTTTTCCCGAATTTTGAAGCGCTCCATTTTCAGACACTGATCTCAAAGGAAAACCGGAGTCCGGATCAAAAGGAAATGTTCTTCCACTTAGAAACCATGGTAAGCGAGTACGAAAAACAGGCGGACGGCTACCAGCTTCTGGTAACCGCCCACTTATATGAGTTCCTCTATTATCTTTACCGCTGCTGCTCCCACTGGAACGAAGACGGCGCCGCCGGCGGTTCCAGCCGGGATATGAGACGGATTGCCGGAATTATGGATTATGTCCGCCGGAATTTTCGCAAACCGCTGACGCTCGATGATGCGGCAGCTTCCCAGGGCTTGAGCCGTGAGTATTTCTGCCGCCTGTTTAAGAAGTATACCGGCCAGACATTTCTTGCATACGTAAATTCTGTACGAACCATGAATTTTTACGAGGATCTTCTGAAATCTGATGAAAGCATCACGCAGCTGATGGTGCAGAATGGTCTTACCAATTACAAGGTCTTTATGCGGATCTTTAAAGAAATGTATGGAACCACCCCGCAGAAGATACGAAAATCCTCTATCCATCAGGCTGATTCAGGATTTTGCCTTCCTCCGCCCTGAATGCTATATTTCAAAAAATATTTTCATATCCTCTTCTGCCGTTCTGATCCCTGCGATCCCGAACTGTTCCACCAGTACATTGGCCACATTGGGTGACAAAAAGGCCGGCAGCGTCGGTCCCAGATGAATATTCTTCACGCCAAGGGAAAGCAGAGCCAGCAGAACAATGACCGCCTTCTGCTCATACCATGCGATGTTATAGATAATCGGCAGATCATTGATATCGTCAAGCCCGAATACTTCCTTCAGCTTCAGGGCAATCACCGCCAGGGAATAGCTGTCGTTGCACTGCCCGGCATCCAGCACGCGGGGAATGCCGCCGATCTCACCGAGGTTCAGCTTGTTATATTTATATTTCGCACAGCCGGCTGTTAAAATGACCGTATCCTTTGGAAGCGCCCTGGCGAAATCCGTATAATAATTTCTCGATGGTGCGCGGCCGTCGCAGCCTGCCATCACAACGAATTTTTTGATGGCTCCGCTTTTTACGGCTTCAACAATCGGATCTGCCAGTGCCAGAACCTGATTATGTGCAAATCCGCCCACAATACTGCCGGTCTCCAGCTCAACCGGCGCCGGACACTGTTTGGCCTGATTGATCATTTCCGTAAAATCTTTCGTTCCGTCTGCGCCCGCTTCTATGTGCTTACAGCCTGGATATCCAACTGCTCCGGTTGTATAAAGCCGCCCCTTATAGCTGTCTTTCGGCGGAACGAGGCAGTTCGTGGTCAGCAGGACCGGACCTCCAAATGCCTCAAATTCCTCCTTCTGCTTCCACCATGCGTTCCCATAGTTTCCTGCAAAATGAGCGTATTTCTTAAACGCCGGATAATAGTGGGCCGGAAGCATTTCCGAGTGGGTATAGACGTCAATGCCGGTTCCCTCCGTCTGCTCCAGGAGCTGCTCCAGATCGCATAAGTCATGGCCGGAAACGAGTATTCCCGGATTCTTTCTGACGCCGATGCTGACTTTTGTTATCTCCGGATGGCCAAAGGCAGACGTATTTGCCTCATCGAGAATCGCCATGGCCTTCACGCCATACTCTCCCGTTTCAAGGGCAAGCGCTGTCAGCTCCGGAACGGTCATATTCTGGTCCAGAGTAGCAGCCAGCGCCTTCTCTAAAAATTCCTCCGCATCTCTCATCCCGTCTGCATGGTAAACGGCGCCGTTTTCCAATTTCCTCTCCAGGGCCGCTGCGTGTTTTAAATATGCTGCCATCCCTTTCAGTCCATACGTAATCAGTTCCCGGAGACTGCGGATGTCCTCATCCTCTGTCGATAACACGCCGATGCCCTTTGCTTTCTCCTCCATGGCCTCTGCGTCATCCCAGAGAGCAGCCTCAGACAGACCTTCTGTTCCGGACAGACAGTCTATGAGATCCCTTTTCATCGCCAGAGTCCGGCGGATCCTGCGGATGATTGCCTCATCATCGAAATTACCATTGGTGATGGTAATGAAAAGATTTTCCATTACCCGGCTGTTTACTTCATCCGGGACATTCCGGTTTTCCTCCCGCAAACGTACCGCTGCTTCCGAAATACCTTTTGTCACCCAGACCAGCATATCCTGTAAAGCGGCCGTACGGGGTCCCTTTCCACAGACACCCGATTTTGTACATCCGGAACAACCGGCGGTTTCCTGGCACTGATAGCAAAACATTCTGTTCTCCATATCGTAGTTCCTCCATTCTTAAATTCGTATTCAGCTTATCACAAAAAGCGGCCGCAGTATGTTGCATTTGCAACGAACTGCGGCCATTTTTCTATGGTTCCATGTTCTTTTCTGTATTACATTTTCTTCTTTGGCAGCGCTCTTACGCGAGATATTTTTTCAACGCAGCTCTGACCGCTCCCTTACCTGCAATTTCTTCCCGCAGCATCTCCGTAATCGTTTCACCGATCCCTGCTTCATACAGATCGATACCAAAAATATTGCGATTACTGAGAATCGGCCGCAGCTGATCCTGTAAGCTGTCCGGATCTCCAAACACAATTCCTGCCATCTGTGCCTGCAGTTCGGGAATCATCGGATCCGGGGAGAGTTCAAACGGTTTCCCCTCGTCATCCACAGCAAGCAGATAACGAAGCCATCCGGCAATCGCCAGCGGAATCCCTGTCAGTTTTTTAGCACTGCCGTATTTTCGTACGCATGCTTTGATGTTTTCCCCAAACCGGATTCCGACCATCTGCGACGTATCCACTGCGATACGCTGCGGCGTGTCCCCCAGATATGGATTGGAAAAACGCACGTTGATGCACTCGTCAATAAACGCTTTCGGTGAAATGATACCGGGGTCCTCCACAAATTCCATGCCCTCCCGGAGCCCTACCATTTCAGCAAGCTTAACCATCTCCGGATCACGCATCTGATCGGAAAAAAGTGTAAATCCCAGCACACAGCCGTATGGAGCCAGAGCGGTATGGATCGGATTTAAACAGACGGTAACCTTCATCCGTTCCGCCTTATTTACCGTTTCACGGCTGGTCATGTAGACGCCTGCCTTTTCCAGAGGCGGCCTGCCGCCGGGAAAATGGTCTTCCACCACCAGATACTGCGGTTCTTCCGCATTTACAAAGGGTGCAATATAGGTCTGCTTTTGAGTAACAACAATATCCATATCCTCTACACCGGCCTCCTGAAGCATCGTCTTCACGGTCTCTCCCGGCCTCGGCGTGATTTTATCAATCATGGTCCAGGGAAATGCGATCTTCTCTTCATCGCTGATGTAGTTTACAAATTCCTCTTCCACAAATCCCCTGTCTCTCCATTCCTGCCCTATTTCCAGCACTGCGCTGCGAAGCTTGGCCCCGTTCTGAGAACAGTTATCCATAGATACAAGAGCCAGCGGCTTTGCCCCCGCCTGATACCGCTCCAGAAGCATGGCAGCTATCACCGCTATAGCCCCCACGGCCCGTTCCGGACCATGATCGATATCGGCCTGAATGAAGCTGTAATACTGCCCATCCGCACCGCGCAGCGCATAGCCCTTTTCCGTGATTGTAAAGGAGACCATCTGAAGGCTGGGATTTGCAAAGATCTCTTTTAATCGCCTTCTGTCATTCGTCTCATCCGGCAGCCCTTTCAGCGCTTCAGTAAAACAGCCGAATACTCTTTTTTCCGTCGAACCGTCGTTATGTAAGATCACGGACAGACAAAGATTATCGTATGGCTTATAGATGCGGTCGATCGTCTCATAGTCAAATGTCTCCACACAGACGATTCCACGGTCCATCAGTCCGTCTGTGATCAGGCGGTCCGCAATACTGCCTATAAAAATCCTGAATATATTCCCGATACCAAAATGAACCCATACCGGTGCTTCCGTTGTCCGCTGTGCCAGTGTTTCCAAATCATAAGATGGCAGTCCGATTCCCGCCCGGTTCCATACCTGCTTGTCTTTGATTCCTTCTAAGGTAAGTTTCATCAGCATCTCCTTTGGTCTGCATATTTAATCAGTATTCGTTGATCATATGCATAGACCGATCCATATTTTTCATAACAGCACTGTCAAAATTCTTTTTGATCAACTCAGCTTTTTTCATGGCATACTCCGGCTTGTCCCACAAATTGCAAAACTCGTCCGGATCCGTCTCATGGTCATACAGTTCCCCATATTCCATTCCGTGGTAATTGACAATTTTGTATCTCCCATCGTAATACATGGTTGCATAAATATTATCATGCGATCCAAGGAGGCAGTGATAGAATTCTGAATAAACCGAATCCTTATGATGATGGGGATCCGCCTGCCCGGTCAGAATGGGAAGGAGACTTTTCCCCTGCATATAGTACGGTACTTCCTGACCGGTAAGCTCCATCAGCGTTGGAGCCAGATCCACAAGTTCAACCAGCGCATCACTCTTTAAGCCTCTTCTGAACAGAGAAGGGCAGGACAGGATGAGAGGAATATGGACTAAGGCTTCATAGAAATAAGCTCCCTTCCAGTAAAGGCCGTGATCTCCGTTCATCTCACCGTGATCACTCATGAAAATCACGAGCGTGTCTTCTCTTTGCCCCGTCTCTTCGAGGTACTCCATCAGTCGCCCGAACTGGTCATCAATCAGTTCAATCTCCGCATAATAGTCTCGAAAACGCTCCCTTCTGTCTTCATCCGTCAGCGTCGGATACGGCTCTGCCTGGCCATCCTGCCCGCCCTGGAAGTAATCGTTCTGCTGGTGGGGTGGTTTGGTGTCCAGTTCCCCTTCCTTCCACAGAGGCAGCGGCATCTCTTCTATTTTAAGCCTGTCTTTGTACTCCTGCGGCGGGTCCAGCGGCGGATGAGGATCATATGGATTCAGGCTGATCAGCCACGGTTTCCCGCTGCCACGGTTCTGTTCGATAAACTCGATCGCCTTTTCAACACACCAGGTCGTCTGATGGTACTCGGCCGGCACGCCAACGGTTTTGCCTGTAAAATTAGGATTCGGTTTCGGCGGCCAGGTTGCCATACTGGTATATTTTCCCCCATAGATCTCTTCCCAGCGAAGTCCTTTTTCTTTCAGCCAGTTTTGATAATCATTTTCACCGCCCGGCCAGTCGTCGTTGGGATGCTCGCTCCATTGTATGTAACTGTAGCCATCGTCCGTGCGTTTCTCCATCCGCCCCTGTGCAGAGGTCAGATGGAGCTTGCCTGACAGACCACAGACATATCCGGAGTCGGCCAGCAGCTTTGTCACCAGCTTTTCATCTTTGGAATAATTGTCATTGCCGTTATAAAAGGCTTTTGTTGTTCGGGGATATCTTCCGGTTAGAAAACAGGAACGGCTGGGGGTGCAAATCGGCGCCTGCGTATAGGCCCTGGTAAAGGCAACCCCTTCTTCCGCTAATTTATCGATATTCGGTGTATGGATATACGGATTTCCCAGTGCATGAATCGTATCATAGCGCTGCTGATCCGTACAGAACCAAACAATATTTACCGGTTTCTGACTCATTTCTTCATCTCCTTCACTCAGAAACCATAGACCCGATGCATGGAATTGTCCATATTGCAAAGGACGGTATGATCAAAACTCTTTCTTATCAGTTCTGTTTTCAGTGCCTCATATTCCGGTTTATCCCACAAATTATGGAATTCATTCGGATCTGTCTCATGGTCATACAATTCTCCGAATTCTTTTCCATGGTATACAATCAGCTTATATCTCCCATTATAATACATTGTCGCATCAATGTCTTCATGAGTTCCTCTGAGACAGTGATAAAATTCACTGTAAACTGCGTCTTTGAAATGATGGGGATCCGCTTCACCTGTCAGTATATCATAAAAACTCCTGCCCTGCATAAAATAAGGGACTTCCAGTCCGGCCGCTTCCATAAGAGTCGGCGCAATATCTACCAGTTCTACCAGAGCATCACACAGGAATCCCTGTTTAAAGATGGACGGACAGGAAATAATCAGGGGCACATGGACAAGACCTTCATAGAAATAGGCACCTTTCCAGTACAAGCCGTGATCTCCGCTCATTTCCCCGTGATCACTCATGAAAATAATGATCGTGTCTTCACGCAGGCCGGTTTGATCGAGATACGAAAGCAGTCTTCCAAACTGATCATCAATCAGTTCAATTTCCGCGTAGTAATCTCTGAAACGCTCCCGTTTTTCCTCCTCCGTAAGCGATCCTATGGGCTCCGCCTGTCCATCCTGCCCCCCCTGGATCACGTCCTTCTGCTGATGGGGCGGCTTGCCCTCCATCTCTCCGTCTTCCCAGAGAGGCAGCGGCATCTCTTCAACGTTCAGCCGGTCTTTATATTCCTGCGGCGGATCTAACGGAGGATGGGGATCGAAAGGATTCACACTGATCAGCCACGGTTCCCCGGAATTTCTCCTGGTCTCAATAAAATCGATCGTCTTCTCCACACACCATGTCGTCTGATGATACTGTGCGGAAACGCCCACCTGCTTCCCGGAAAACGAGGGATTGGCCTGAGGCGGCCACGTAGCCATTGTCATAAACTTACCGCCGTAGATTTCTTCCCAGTGAACGCCTTTTTCGTTCAGCCAGTTCTGATAATCATTTCCCCCATCCTTCCAGTCATTGTGCGGATGATGACTGTACTGGAAATAGGAATACCCGTCATCGCACCGCTTCTCCACTCTTCCCTCCGCAGACGTCAGATGAAGCTTGCCCACCAGGCCGCACGTATATCCTTCGTCAGACAACAGTTTTGTCACCAGTTTTTCATCCTTTGAGAACTTTTCATTTCCGTTAAAAATCGTTTTCGTCGTTCTGGGATAACGCCCCGTTAAAAAGCAGGCACGGCTTGGCGTACAGATCGGCGCCTGTGTATAAGCCCGGGTAAATGCAACCCCTTCCTTCACCAGCCGGTCAATATTCGGCGTATGTATATAGGGATTGCCAAGGCTGTGAATGGTATCCCACCTCTGCTGGTCTGTACAGAACCAGACAATATTCTTTTTCTTCTTTTCCATATTTACCACCATTTAATAAGTTCTGTCACTTTATTTCGCAGCTCAATAAACTGCGGATCCGCAATATCACGCGGACGCGGAAGTTCATTGATCAGTGTTGTTTTAACCGTAGTCGGCTTGTTTGTCAGAATCATAATTTTATTTCCCAGATAGACCGCTTCCTCGATATTATGTGTGATAAATAATACCGTCGTTTTCGTCATCTGCCAGAGCTTCACCAGTTCATCTTCCAGTCTGAAACGTAGTTCAATATCCAGCTGCCCATACGGCTCATCCATCAGCAGCAGCTCCGGCTCTGTGGCAAATGCTCTGGCAATACTCACCCTCTGAAGCATGCTTGCAGAGAGCTGTTTTGGATAGTATTTCCTGTATTGGCTTAATCCCACGATTTCTAAATACTTTTCCGTCCGCTCTTTCTTTTCCGCATCGGAAAGCGGCTTATACAGCAGACCAAAGCCCACATTTTCCTCTACGGTCAGCCATGGCATTGTTGAATTCCCCTGAAAAATATATGCGATATTCTGCTTTTTCGTATCTACCTTCTGTCCGTCCAATAAGATTTCACCTGACGTAATATCATAAATATTGACCAGGCTGTTCAGAAAGGTCGTTTTTCCACAGCCCGTGGGACCTACTACGCAAAGCAAATCCCCATCCATAACATCAAAAGACACATCATCGAGAACCAGAAGATCCCCAAATTTCTTGGTCAGGTGTCTGACCTGTACCTTTATCTGATCACTCATTTCTAATCCTCCTATCCTCAATTCCCCTGTGAATTATCCAGGATGCCGGTTATTTCCTTACGAAGAGCCAGAAATTTTTCCGAAACCAGATTTCTGGGTCTGGGAAGATCGATGACATATTCCTTCTTTACTGTGGCAGGACAATTGGTGAGAACAATAATTCGATCTGCAAGGTACAGTGCCTCTTCTATATTATTGGTGACGAAAATAACCGTACGTTTTTCCGCACTCCAAATTCTCTGCAGTTCCTCCTGCATCAAATATCTGGTCTGCGCGTCCAGTGCACCAAAAGGTTCATCCATCAGCAATAACTCAGGTTCGTTGCAGTATGCCCTCGCAATTCCGACACGCTGCTTCATACCCCCGGAAAGCTGAACGGGATAGGAATTTTCAAATCCCTGAAGCCCAACCAGATTAATATACTTCTGCGCCCGTTTTTTTCGTTCTTCCTTACTCACCCCCGCTATTTTAGGTCCATATTCGACATTGCCCATGGCTGTCATCCAGGGGAAGAGAGAAATGGACTGAAATACCACTCCTCTGGAGACGTCCGGCCGGTCCACCTTTTTACCGGAAGCGGTTATGTTTCCCCCGGTGGTCTGTTCAAATCCGGCAATCATATTGATAATGGTTGTTTTTCCGCACTGACCTGGTCCAAAAAGAACCAGAAATTCATTTTCTCTGGCGGCAAAATTCAGTCCGCGTACTACTTCGTGTTTCCCCTCCGGCGTATCAAATATTTTACTGACCCCTTTACACTCGATTACCGTATTTATCTTCCGCTCTTGTTCCATCGACACATCACCTCTTCAGCTTTACGCATGATATAAGCCAGCAAAAATCCAACAACGCCAATCATTATGATTCCGGCCAGAATCTGAGTCATATTGTTGTTATCCATACCGGCCTGAATAATCCAGCCAAGGCCATTCTCTGCCTTGATCATCTCGGCAGCCACCACACTTGCCCACGCAGACGATATTCCAACCTGAAGTCCTGCAAAAATAGCCGGAACCGATGCAGGAATGATCACAGTTGTAAAGATCTGCCGTTCCTTTGCCCCAAGCATCCTGGCTGCATTAACAACTTCCGGATCGACATTCATTGCCCCGGTCATTGCATTTAGTGTGGTATTGGCAAATGCAGCTAAGAAAATCAGGAATATTTTAGCCTCCTCGCCAAGGCCAAACCATATAATAGAAATCGGAATCCAGGCAATCGGAGGAATCGGGCGTATAAATCGGAAAATGGGATTGAAAATCGCTCTCGCAAGGAGATATCTTCCCATCAGCAGGCCAAGTATGACACCTGCCAGGGACCCCAGACAGAAGCCGATGAGCACTCTTCTTAAGCTGCTCAGCATATGAATGATAAGGCTGTATTTGCCTACCACCCCGGTACAATATTCTAAGGTTGCCTCCAGCACTACAACGGGGTCAGGCAAAAGCTGTGATAACGCTGTGTGATGCGTGGCAAACCACCATAGAAGCAAAAATGCTCCGATCGAAATAACCGCGCATATGACTGATAATATCTTTTCTTTTGCATTTTCATTCATTCTGCATTCATTCCTTTCGCAACTTTTACTTCAAGCCAGTGCAGAATCGTATCGAATAGTAATCCAACAATTCCGATCATGATCATACCGACAAATACAAGCGCCGGTTTCGAAGCGTACCTGCCCTGCTGAATCATATATCCCAGGCCTACGGAGGATGCCAGGAGCTCCGCTGCAACGAGAGCCATCCATGCCGCTCCCATCGCCACCCGAAGCCCGGTAAATATCATCGGGAGCGCAGTAGGAATCGCTATTTTATATAACTTCTGCAAATTTGAAAATCCGAACACATCTCCAACCCAGAGATGCTCCTGTTTTGTCTGTTTGATTCCGGTATAGCTGTTTACAATGCATGCAACTGATGTACTGAGAAAAATAACAGCGGCCTTTGGCAAAATTCCGATGCCGAAAAGAAGAATAAACATTGGAATCCAGGCGAGCCCCGGAACCGGCCGAATCAGATCAAACAGCGGTCTTACAAAACGGTCTACCCACTTAAACCAGGCCATCAAAATCCCCATCGGGACCCCAAACAGTACTCCCAAAGAGTAACCAAACAACGCAACCTTTAAGCTTCCCATCAGGTGAGTCGGAAGCGTCGCCCCATCCGGTACTTTCGAAGTCATTTTCTGCACAAATGTTTTCGCAACCGTAATCGGTCCGGGAAAGACTGTTTCCTGTTTCAAATGCAGAACATTAATGCAGACATACCAGGCTGCCAGCACAATCAAAACCGTGCAGCAGGAAATAATTGTATATTTGTTCAATTTTTTATTCGTTTTCATCAAACTCTCTCCATTTAAATCAAGCGTATTACTCCTTAAGTTTCTGCAGTTTAATCCTGTCAGTACGCCATCATCCACGGCGGTATTGCAAAGAAATCCCGGCCCTGTTCATGTAAAATTTAATGATCGCAAAAAATTTCAAACTAAAAGGACCGGGATTCTCAAGGATTTATTTCCACGAACAGCGTACCTGCCGGATACACGGATCGTCCGTTTTGCGGCTGCAGCGGAGTATTTGACTACTCAGCTGCCGCCCAACTTTTTATGGAAGTAACAAAACTGTTATCAATACTTGCCTTCACATTCGCTACATCGTCTTCCGTCACCTTTTCATTGGCCAGAAGGAACTCTGCAGCATAATTCATAAAACTTCCCAGCAGATAGTCGCCGCTGTCCACTGTATCCAGTGTAAAATAACTCTTAAGGCTGCACTCGTCAATGACATCCTGCTCCTTATAATCAAGGCCTTCATCTACATACCATTTATACGCTACTGCAACTCTGTTATCCTGATTGTTTAACATATCCTGGCATGCTTTATAGTAGCAGTACAGGAAAAGCTCCACATCCTGCGGCCGATCCTCAGCCACTTCATTCTGGCAATAGACCGCATCAATAATGTCCTGGGGTGACACCTGTGTAAAATCAGAAACCTGTACATAACCGTCGCCTGCAAGAATCGCTGCATACGTAGGATTCACCGCAATCAAATCGCCCTGACCCGATTCAAATGCAGCCAGTGCAGAGGAGTAATCCAGGTTTGTAAACGTAAAAGAATTCGCATCAATGCCAAAATACTGCATGTATGCAATTGCATTCATCTGGGCTGTCGTATTCATCGGCCCAAGAATTACCGCATCCTTTAATACATCTGGGCTGCCATAGACACCATTGGCATCCGCACCAGCCTTGTAAATTGCATCATCCGGCCGGCCGTACAGCGTCTCACCGCTGATCGTCAGGCATCCATCACCAATATACTTATACATACCGGTAGACAATGCATATACAGAAGCCATACCGGATACAGCGATATCACATTCATCGGCTGCCATCGCCTCGTTGACAAGAGTTCCCTGGGAACCAAAGTTTACGATTTCAACATCAAGTCCCACTTCATCGTAATACCCTTCTGCATATGCATACCATGCAGGAAGTCCCACCCAGTTTGCCAAAGTACCGATCACCAGCTTCTCACCTGATGCTTTCGGCATGACCGCCCCCGCAGTCTCCTCCGCCGGCTCTTCTGTATCCCCCGCCGTGGTTTCTTTCGCAGTCTCCGCTGCGGTTGTTGTCTCCGCCGCTTTTTCTGTGGTTTTACTTAAACTCCCGGAACCGCAAGCTGTCATCGCCAGAACCATAGAAGCCGATAATGTTGCCGCCAATACTTTCCTTCCGAATCTAACCATTGTAATCCTCCCTCTCCTTTGGGTTTGTGTGTGTTTACGCATACGTATGCGTTTGCTGCATGGTTAAATTATAGCTCCCGGTAAACTCATTGTCAATATATTTATTCATTTTTGTCATAGTTAATACATTTCATCTGGATTTTTTATGCGAATAGCACAAAGAATTATCGCAGAGTCGTTCCCCTCAATATAAGTTCTGGTCTGATCACAGTATGAATTGGCTCCTGGGCACCATGAATAATCGCGGAACGGAGCATCTCGCAGCCCATGGAGGCAATTCTCTCGTGAAATACATTCACAGTGGTGAGATCCGGCGCAATTTCAGCGATGATGGGCAGACCGCCAACGCCCGAAATCTGTACGTCTTCCGGCACTTTTACCCCCAAATCCCTGCATGCGTTTAAGGCGCCGAGGGCAACCGTATCATTAAATGCCAGAATTGCGCATTTTCTCGATTTAACCGTCTCCTGATTGCTGATTACGCATTCGTATGCAGACTTAACTGACAATTCACTCTGCCAGACAGCATTTTTATCCATGACAACGCCGTGTTCCTTCAGCCCCCGTTTAAATCCTGCCAGTCTGGTTTTCGATTCTGCAGAGGTTTTTACATTGATGTAAATGCTTTTATATTCCGTATATTTTCCGAACAGCTTTCCGATCAGATATCCACTGTATTCGCAGTCCGAGAGGCAGCTGCCATAAGAACCGGCTTTTTCCGCATGAAGCAGATACACACAGGGGACCTTATATTTTTTTATCAGTTCTAAGTCTTTTTTACTGGATTCCATTCGAAAAATGATAAACCCGTCTACTTTCCCGATCTTAATCATTCTTTCGAAGGTGGAAAGACCATTCTGTTTTTCCCCGTCGTAGACGACCATCACATCATAATCATATTTACTCAGTTCCGCCTGTACCAGGTCATATAAATGAGCGAGTCCAAGATTAGAGCTCATGCCGATAAAATGCTTTGGAAACAGGATTCCCACTGTGCCGGTGCGGTTTGTCTTTAAACTTCTCGCCTGACTGTTCAGTACAAAACCGTACTCTTCCGCTTTCTTCTGAATAAACTCACGCCGTTCTGCGGATATCTGGCTGCTGTTGTTTAACGCTCTCGATATGGTGGATTGTGAAACCCCTATTATTTCAGCGAATTCTTTTGATGTCACGTAATTGACCTCCTAATGATAATAAATACTGCTGATCACTGACACATATGGTCTGTCTGGTTCTTTTGTTAGAATTATATCACTGTTTTACTATTTTTCATAGTCCTAAGTGCATACGTATGAATCATGCGTACCATAAACACGTTACCGTTCACTCCCCACCCGGGGCTCCGCAGGCTGGCCTGTCTCTGCCGCCGCCCTCTCCGCTTCCTGTGACTTTGCAGGGCATTAGCAATTCTTAACGTGCAGAATTTTTCGTTCAGGGAAAATGCCCACCTGGCTGAACGCTGAGAGCTGCAAAAAATCACTTATTTCCGGATTTCAGTCAGAAATAAGTGATTTTCTGCATGGCTGCTACTGTCTGTTTCTCCCCTACTGCTTGTTTCAATCCACGCTCGGTATATTATCGAAGTTCGACTGCATCCTACATAGATGTGTTGTTGACCTCATGACAGTGGGGGATACCGATTACTCTCCGCCCATCACTGCCGTTAAGTTTGGTCTTGGCAATTCATCGCACCACCTTAGAGGATGGGAGAATCCTTGCTAATATTTATTGAACATTTCCATTCCTCATACCATTTTCTTACAAGACCGGCATCTTCCTCACAAATAATTGCGGCTTCTTCTATACTCATACCTCGCTTAAATAGATTTATCGCAGCTTTACGAAGTCCAGCCTTAAGACCTTCCTTCAATCCCATTTCTAATCCATCCTTCATTCCCTCTTCCCTGCTCGCTTCCTTCTCACTCGCGATATGTCTCTGCTCATCATATTCTGTCAGCAGCACCTCAAACACCTCCGCTCTGTGTGATGACAAAAATTCCGCCAGTATCCCATCCCGGATGCAGGAATCAATCACTTCTCCAATTGCCTCCAGGAGATCTGCTCCTGCTTTCGTCCTATCTCTGATTCGGGCCACGAATTCCGCGTATTCTTTCAAAGCAGAACACTGCTCCATCAGACCTTTATTGTGCCCCCAGTTAATGTTCACCATAATAGCTTTAAATTCCATACACGGTTCCAATTCCGGATGAAGCGAGGAAAATGCATTGGACAACTTCATCTCTACATAGTCCGGCTCTTCTTTCAAGCCATTATAGAATACATAAAATTGAGGAACAGGAAGGGTAATCAGGCGGCTTCCATACAGATTCAGCCCCTTCTGTTCAATATACTTTCTGTACTCCTCTACGATATAGAAAGCTCCACGAACCGGCATACTATTCCGCCGAACGGAGGTGAGGGGGACTATCCAGCTGGATTCCAGGTAGACTGATGTTCCCACAAATTCAAAACATCGTCAATTATTTCAATCCACATTTTGAACCCATATATCATTCAAAATGACACGGCAGCTTTGCTGCCTTTTATCCGGTGTCGGATAGTCTTGACCTCATGTCAGTGGGGGATATATGCCCACCACTGCCGTTAAGTTTGTTTTTGGCGATTCAGCCCTCCACCTGTAGAGGTGGGGGAATCCTCGCTTATTTTGTTAAAAATGCAAGGTCATTCTTCATCTTCATATAAATGACATCATCAAGCGTATGAATCTCCAAATCTTCAGGATTCGTATACTCAGAATGGCTGACAGCATTATACAAAGATAGCAACTCCTCTTTCCGGTTAAATACCATGCGAAATAATCTGTCTTTATACTTTTTATTAACTTTTACCACGTTTATACCTCCATTATACTCAAACAGTTAGTACTTTACAACAGATTTTTGCAATCATTTCATAGACAGACCACTCCTTCCGCTTACCTATTTCCAAACACTTGTGAATGCTTTGGCAGACATGCCGTGATGCCATATATATGACATAAGAACTCGTAACGCATAAGAAAATGCGTACTTGGAATATAACATGGTATTTACAAAAAAACAATACGAAAACTGTATGAATGCCCCTACCTGACGTCCCCTGTGTTACTGCTCACTCCCCTGTTACCGTTGATGGCCAGTCCGACGCCAACAAAAAGACCGACCGTATTTGAATGTCTCTCACCCAAACGACAGTCAGTCCTTTTTCTCCCTGTAAAGCAATCCATTTTCACTCTCATTTTGAATCACCCAGGAATTTTTTTCTTCATCCCGCCGTTCTCACGGCTTCCCTTACCGCTGTCCTGCACATAAATACTGTCCCAAACTGCACCAGTGTCAACAGCAGCAGACTAAATATCTGGGCCTTCAGCGTGGCCCCAGATACCGTATTAATAAACGCAAATGCTCCGAGGCCGATACACCGCCCGGCAACCACGAATATCTCGTGAAACGCCAGAAGCTCCGGCGAAAAATCTTCGATCGACTTCACGCTCTGTGAAACATCGAAAAACGTAGTATAACAGGAGATCTCAACCATACCGGCCAGGAACGCATTCACCACCGCAAACAGAATCACCATGGCCGGATTCAGGAACCAGTAGCAGACAATCGTAATTCCAGTCAGACCGATAACAGCCAGAAGCATGAATCTACGCCGGTTGTCCGGCCGGAAGGTATGGCTCATAAACCAGAAGGACACGATCGACACAAGACCTGTCAGCAGAGAATTACAGCCAATCAGGAACTCGCTCTTAATGAGCTGATACAGAATAATGTTCAGAATGAACATAAAGGTTCCTTCCCTTATCCCCTTTAAAGTCTCCCCCAGCAGTCCATAGAAAATCTGGCGATTTTCACCCATCAGCCGGAGAAATGCCCCATACCGCACGTTTTTCTTCTCCTTCTCTGGCGCTCCGGGCAGTTTAAACACAGCAGCCATAGCAAGAAATGCAACGGCAAAAGCCAGTATAAATATCGCCACATACCCTTTCACACCGCCGATTGCAGACAATATACTGCCGGCCAGAAACGGTACGGTTAAGTTTACTCCCGCGCTCAGCGTGCTGATGATCCCCATCCCGCTGTCGCGGTTGGTGACATCTGTATAATCCAGAATCATTTGACCATAGCTGATATAGTAAAAGCCGTCTGCCATACCATTAAAAAGTCCAAAAAGCATGTAGTAAGTCCCCACATAGGGCTGAAACAGGATATAGCAGAGATAAAGGATATTATAACCGATGATTCCAACCGTGGCCGTCACACGGCAGCCCGTCTTGTGCATGATCTGCGCTGAGAAGGACATCGTCAGCGCGCACGCGGCGAAGATCGCTCCGTTATAAAACAGGGTGGAGTTTACATCTCCGGTCTGATTCATCAGAAGAGTATTGATAAAAATAGCGGGAATCCTCGTAAAGATCAGGAAAAGTGTATGCACCAGCAAAAACAGATAATAATTGCGGCTGAGCATTGTTCCTCCGAGAATACACTTTATTTTCCAGTTAATACTGCTTTTACTTCTCATCGGCCGCCCGGTCACATTTTCACGCGGATCCCCGGGCTCAGCCTCAAAAGTATCCCCAGATGCGTTTTCAACTACATTTCCAGTCACATTTCCAACCTCACTTAACCTTTCGGTTATTGTTCACTCACTCGCTCTGTTCACGAGTTTCCGTGACTATCAAGAACAGCCGCGCGCTCTTCGGAGCCAGACTGACCGTTAAACAGTTTCCATTGACAGTAAATGCGGTCTCCTTCTTTTCCGGATAGATGCAGGAAACCTCGGCTGCCGCACCGGAATTCCCTTTTAAGGGAATCTCAAATGATTTCTCCCCTTCGCCGCCGGTTCTCCAGACAGCCAGATACATTTTTCCGCCGTTTACCAGGCCATAGCTTATGTATTCGTCGGACATGGAGGCAAGGCCGGTCGGCCAGCAGGGTATCCCTTCCCGGATATCTTCCCGGATCTTCTTATAGCAGGCGATCCCCTCCCGCACATACTGCATTCGCTGCTCTCCAATCTGTCCTAAATAACCGCTCTGGTGAATCCGGAACAGCATGGCGTTTACCATGTTGAAGATCGTCTCCTCCCCGGTTCCTTCCACCAGCGGATAGGACCAGATTGCCGCCTGCTCCGGCGTGCATGCAGTCGCACAGTTTGCCGCGATCGCCGCCATTTTGATGTAATCCGTCTGGTCGGTTACAGACTGGATGCTCTGGCGTGCCAGCATGGAATATTCCATTCTCATGCCGCCGCTGCTGCAGTTCTCAATAATCAGGTCCGGATACGTCTCAAAAATCTCATCCAGCCAGTTCAAATACGCCCTGGTATGGGAAAGCAGTCCTTCACCTGCGGAATCCGCATGGTAATCGGTTCCAACGCCGGTGTCGATATTATAATCCATCTTGATATAGCCAACGCCGTATTCCTCCACCAGCCGCTTTATAACTCCTGTGGCATAGTCCCGCACCTCTTTATTTCTGAAATCCAGCTGATACCTGCAGTGGTCGATTATGGGGCGGCCGTTTCTCTGAAAGAACCAGTCCTTACTGACCTGGGAAGCCATAGGACAATTGATTCCCATCACCTCCAGTTCCAGCCAGAGTCCCGGAACCATACCTTTATCCCGGATATATCGAATCACTTCCCCGATTCCTCCCGGGAAACGTCTGTCGCTGGGCAGCCACTCTCCGACTCCATCCCACCAGTGCCCGTCGGAATACCAGCCGCAGTCAACGCAGAAATACTCGCATCCCGATTCCGCGGCCGCATCGATCAATGGCTTTAAGACCTCTGTCGTCGGATCCCCCATCAGACAGTTCATATAGTCGTTAAAGATAACCGGAAGTTTCTCGTTGTCTTCATTTTTCCTGCGGATTCTGCGCCTGTACTTCGTCAGCTCCGCGACCGCCTCCTGAAATTCACCTTTTGCCGCCGATACCGCGCACGGTACCGAGAGAAAGTGTTCATCCGGTTTCAGGATTTTCAGAAATCCATTTTCCTGGTACGTCGGTCCCCCAGCCTGGACATAAAGCGTCCCCCGGATGTCGCTGATCTCCCAATGCCACGATCCGCTCGTCTCAATCTGCCACATCAGGGACTGATCCAGTTCCGTATTGTAATAGCAGCCCATGGGCAGATGCTCCACACACGCCCAGCTTCCCGTGTTGGTGACCGCAATCCGTTTCATGGAAAAAGAGTTTACCGCATCATATCCCAACTCATTTAATGTATATTTCTTCCACTGCGCCTCTCCAAACCAGGTATTATGCGGGATATAGAGAAGTCCTGTTTTGTCTCTCGGCCCCTTTGTCTGCTCCGTGATCCCGGTCAATGCAAAGGAAGATACATACTCCAGAGCGTACTCCTCCCCAGAATGGTTCACGACCTCATTGACAAATTTAACCGTCTGAATTCCGTCGTAGAACTGGATATGAGTAATCAGCTCCAGTCCATTGTATTTCTGGATCACTTCCAGTTTTCTTCCGTAAGCATTCCGGTAATCCCGGTGACTCTCATACGTCATAAGCAGAGACGGGCTGCTGCCTGTGTGTTTCAGACCATGATGGTCATTCTGATTGAAACCGCTGGCCTGAAGTTCCGCCAGAGTGTACACAGAGGCGTCATTATCTCCGATCTCCATCTCCTGGGGATGAGAAGAAAAATGCAGCAGCCTGGCCGCTTCTCCCTTTTTCAGCCCCAGATTTAAGTAAATTCCATTTTCAGCAATATTCATGTCTAATTTTCTCCTTCAAACCCATTTTCTCCTGCAAATCATTTTCCCTGCAAGCCATTTTCCCAGCAAATCATTTACCCTTTAATACCGGTTTGCGCAATCCCTTCAATAAACTGTTTCTGGCACGCAATGTATAACAGCAGCATGGGAACCGTGGCGATCACGCTGCCCGCCATCAATGCGCCCTTATTGTTGTTGCAGATTCCCTGCAGGACAGTCAGTCCGGGCGCCAGAGGCATCCGGTTTAAATCATTATTGGCGATAAGCGGCCACATTAAGTCCTTCCATGCAAACAGAGCGGTAAAAATCGCCAGCGATGCCAGACTGGACCGGGTCACCGGCACCATGATCTTTGTAAACACCTGCCATGGATTACACCCGTCAATCACGGCGGCCTCCTCCAGCTCTTTTGGCAGCGCCATATACTGCTGGCGCAGAAGGAACGTGCCAAACGCGCTGACCAGGGCCGGGAATATCAGTGCAAACACCGTGTTTAACAGCCTGATCTTCGAGAGCATCATATACTGAGGTACAATAAAGATCTGTCCCGGAACCATCATCTGCATCAGCACCAATGTAAACAACAGCCTTTTAAACGGAAATTCCATCCTGGCAAATCCATACCCTGCCATACTGGAAAATATGACCGCGCAGATCACACGTCCCAAAATCATCAGTATCGTATTCAGATACAGACGCAGAAACGGAACCGCCTCCAGTGCCTGCCTATAATTTTCCAGATATCCAAAGCTTCCGGGAAGAATCTTCATGGGAATGGACATCTGTTCTCCAACCGTTTTAAAGGAAGATAAAATCATCCAGATAAATGGAAACAGCATCACAATACTGCCCAGAATCAGAAGAAGATGGGTTACCACGTGTTTTTTACTATTGTTTGCTTCCACTTTACTCCCCCCCTATTCGTAATGTACGATTTTCTTCTGCGCCACAAACTGAAGCCCGGTAAAAATCAGAATCAGACACAGCGCAACAATCGAAATTGCCGATGCATACGGCTTATCCTGTACGACAAACGCCTGCCTGTAGTACTGGTACATGATCGTCCTGACCGAGTCCATGGCTTTTGACGTGTTGGCATTATAGAGCATGTAAATCAAGTCAAACTGTGTCAGTGAGCCGATAAAGCCCGTTATGGTCAGGAAGAAAACGTTGGGTGAAATGAGCGGAACGGTAATCTTAAACAGCTTCACAAAACCACCCGCCCCGTCGATTTCCGCCGCCTCATAGTAGACTCTCGGCACATTGGTGATGGCCACGATCAGAATGATAATCTGCTGCCCCAGACCGCCCCATATGGCGATAATAATCACCGACATCAGCGCATATTTCGGATCGTGCAGCCAGGAATGTGTCGCGCCGCCCAGACTCTTGATCACATAATTCAAAAAGCCGAATTCCGAGTTGTAAAGCCAGGCCCATACCATGGTGACGGCCGCAGGTGCAGCCACCATGGGAGTAAAATAAATAACCCGGTAAACGCTTCTTCCCCTGATCTCCCTGCTCATGAGCCATGCCAGAAGCAGACTGATAAAGATACCGCCCGGTACGGAAACAGCGGAGAAAATAAGCGTGTTTCTAAGTCCGATCCAGACCTCCCGGTCCTTTAAGACCCGTGCGAAATTATTCAGACCGCTGAACACATACTCTTCAAAACCTGTGCTGGTTGAAAAGCTCAGCAAAAGTGTTTTGAAGATCGGATAGATATTGAGAATCAATAATCCTATGATTGTCGGCGCGACAAAGAAGTAGCCCCATAGATAGTTTTTATATTTTCGTTTATTCATGTTGCCTCCCCCTGAGAAAGAAAGGGCTGCTAAAAGCTGACAGCAGCCCCGGATTCACGGATTTCTGTTATTTCTTCTCCGTTGCCAGAATTTCATTGATCTCTTTCGCAGCCTGTGTAAACGCCTCCTGGACGCTCGCTTCCCCGTTGAAGATTTTCGCCACATAAGTATTCATGACCTCGGACCATCTTGTCTTGCTCTCCGTTCCTACAAACTGTACCCCGTAATCCATGCTCTTTAAAATAGCGCCGGTATCGTATAAATCCTCATGTGCCTTTGCCCAGTCTGCATCTACCCCCGTAAATGCCGGAATGGCCGGTCCGTTAACAGAATCTGACATCCCCTGTTTGGAACCTGCGTAAGCGACAAACTTCTTGGCCGCTTCCATATTTTTACAGTCACTGGGAACAGACAGCGCGAGGCCGTTCATCTGTGTTGCCCTGATGCCGGAAGGACCTGCAGGAAGTTGTGTAATGGCAAACTTATCTTTTACCAGCTCATTTTCGGTGAAATAGCTCAGTTCCCAGTTGCCAAAGGTCTGCATGGCAACCGTTCCCGTTGCAAATAACTCAATGTAATTGACTTCCGCCATCATTTCATTGGAAGGAGAATAGTTGGCATTCATATTCATATACCACTCCATCGCCTCAATAGATTCCGGCTTGTCCAGTCCCGACTGGTGAGTGGTCTCATCGATAATACTGCCGCCGTTTTCATACAGGAAGTTTCCCCATCCTTCCTGGTCATGGTTGTATGCGGCAAATCCGTAGATGCCGTTTTCCTTGTCGGTCAGCTTCTTCGCGGCTTCCTCCACGTCGTTCCAGTTCCAGTCCGCGTTTGGATACTCTACCCCCGCTTTGTCGAACAGTTCTTTATTGTATACGAGCACGACACAGTCCTTGTCCTTCGGCACTCCGTAATGGGCATCGCCGAATGTATACAGCTTCGTGACTCCCTCTGGATAATTATCGTAGCTGAAGGTATCATCGTACTGAGTTAAATCATCGAGCTGCGCCAGCTTGCCGCCGTTTACGTACTTTGCAACTACGTTGGTATGCATGGTCACAATATCTGCCATATTCCCGCTGGTTGCCGCGGCCTCCAGCTTCGTCCAGTATTCTCCCCATGGGGTAATCTGTAAATCTACTTTGATATTCGGGTAAAGCTTCTGAAATCCGTCGATGGTATCCTGAATCTGCCCCCGCTGATTCTCATTCCATGTGACATAGGTCAGTGTAACCGAATCTCCCCCTCCGGCCGCCGCCCCCGCAGCCGCCTCACTGGTCTTCTCTGCAGCTGTACTGCCGCTTCCGCCCGAACCGCACGCGCATAAGGATACCGCCACTGCCGCCGCCACAAAAAGTCCTGCCAAATTTTTCTTCATAGTAACCGCCCTCCAAATTGTTTTTATTTATTACTTTGATTTACTGCTTTACACGTATTAATATACACGGAATCCATGGATGATTCTACCATTTAAAATAAGGTCTTTTTCTATTAAGAAGCTATTATTTATTACATTTTTTTGACAGTTGGGAATTTATGCGGTAGGATAGGATGAGACGGTTATTCGGACGATCGAGAGGAAAAGGAGAATCTGCCATGGCATACGAAAACGCTTATCAAATTACCAACCCGGACTGTGTCCTTCTTCCAGAGGAAATCTGCTATATGAACTGGCAGAAATATTATATGGACTACCATCAGCATCCGGCCGGGTCCATTGAATTTAATTACATTGTAGAGGGAACCTGCTATTACGATATTGCCGGAGAGATTTACAATCTGAAAAAACGAAACCTGATGATCGTCAACGGAAACACGCCCCACAAGCTGATTTCCCCGGACTCCTGCATCAACATGAGCATTAATTACTATCAGTCTGAGCTTACGCCTTCCATCGGCACTCTGTCTGCTCTCGTCCAGGCCTATCCCTGCCTCGGCACATTTTTTCAGAACTTAAATACCGGCCTGGTAATTCAGAATGCGAGAAATATCTTTCACCTGCTCGAGGAAATCTGCAATGAAACCAATAACAAAAAAGACCCTTATTACTTAAATATTCTGGTCAACAAGGCTTTGATCGAGGTCGTCCGCCTTCTTTCCGCTGAAAAAAGCCCCACAGATACTTATGTGGAGCAGACAAAAAACTATATCAACTATCACTTTTTTTCCATTGAGAATATCGATGAGATCGCATCGTATGTGGCGCTTAACAAGGTCTATCTTCAAAAAATCTTCCGCGAAAAGACGGGGCTTACGATCTGGAATTATCTGACTAAGTACCGCATGGAAAAGGCCGTGTACTTTCTTCTTTATTCTGATACTCCGATCAGCGATATTGATGAGCTTGTGGGAATCAACTCCAGGCAGAACTTCTATCTGTTGTTTAAGAAGCAGTATGGGATGTCGCCTTCGGAGTATCGGAAGAGATATAAATAGTCGGGATTTAATACGAAATTTTTTCTCTTGACATTATCTTCTCAATATATAACAATTGTTACACAACATCTGTAATCTATTAATTTTCACCTGACACCTGACAATTTACATACAGAGAGGCAGCCGCTTATGCCACCAAAAGCAAAAATCACAAAAGACATGATATTACATACGGTTCTTGACATCACAAGAGAGACAGGGTTTGAAACGGTAAACGCAAGGAGCATCGCAGGCAAACTGCAGTGTTCTACCCGGCCGATTTTTACCTGTTACGAAAATATGGAGGAGTTAAAAAAGGATTTTCTGGATTTTGCATACGAATACTATCTTCAGTATGTGAGCAGTTTCAGCAGTTCCGAGCAGATAATCCCCTCCTTATTACTGCCTCTTTCGTATATCGAATTTGCAGCGGAAGAAACGCATTTATTTAAGCTGTTATTTATGAACGATATGGATTTAAATATGGCTGAGGCAAAGGACTTTTATAACGAAGCCGATAACGAAAAAAGAGCGGCAGCCTTTTCCGAAACCATTGGCGTAGAGTTAGAACGTGCAAAGGTAATCTTTTTGGATCTGTTTCTCTATACCCATGGTATCGCAGTATTAACGGCAGCCGGAAAGATTGCATTTGACAGAGGCAATGCTGAAAAAATGCTGATGAATCTGTTATCAGCATTCATCAATCAGGAACCCTCAGACGCCCCCAACAGCAGAAGGAGACTCATATGACAGCAAACCAGTACTTAACCGATTTTTATAATCAATACGATGAAGATAACCGGCTGGCATGCAGACATGGATCGGTTGAATTTCTCACTACGATGCGCTACATTGAAAAATACAGGAAGCCTGGGGACCGAATTCTTGAAATCGGAGCCGGGACCGGACGGTATTCCCACGCACTGGCACGTCAGGGCTATGCCGTGGACGCGGTGGAACTGATCGGCCATAACATAGATATTTTTCGTAAAAACACCCAGGCAGGAGAGAATATAACGATTACCCAGGGCAATGCCATGGATCTGTCCGCATTTCCGGACAATCTGTACGATATCACACTGCTGTTAGGACCGCTGTATCACCTTTACACCAACGAGGATAAACAGCAGGCGCTGCGCGAGGCGATTCGCGTGACAAAACCAGGCGGCGTGATCTTTGCTGCATATGTGATATCCGACGGCTGCCTCCTTGACGAGGGCTTCCACCGCGGCAGCATAAACGTCGCAGAGTATATGGAAAAGGGCCTGCTCGATTCCCGTACATTTGCCGCTAAGTCGGAGCCAAAGGATTTATTTGAACTTGTCAGAAAAGAAGATATCGATGATTTGATCTCTGCCCTTCCTGTTACCCGGCTGCATTACGTCGCAGCGGATGGCTGTGCCTTATTCATGCGCGAGGCCATAGACGCCATGGATCGCGACACATTTGAACTGTATTTAAAATACCATTTTGCAGTCTGTGAACGAGAAGACTTAGCGGGCATTACAAGCCATGCCCTTGACATACTTCAAAAGTAAATTACTTGTACTGCATGATTCCCGGCAAAGGAGACCACCATGAAACTATTGATTGCAGAAGACGATCCTGAAATGCAGAAAATCTTAAAGCTCTATCTCCAGCACGAAGGCTACCTGGTAAACGTGGTTTCTGACGGCCGTGCCGCCGTCGATTTTCTGACAGAGCACCCGGTCGATCTGGTACTTTTAGACTGGATGATGCCGGTTCAGAATGGAATTCAAACCTTAAAGGAAATCCGTCTCCTCAACATACCTGTTAAGGTTCTCATGCTGACGGCCAAGGGAGAAAACGAAAGTGAGGTAACCGGCCTTTCCTGCGGCGCCGACGATTACCTGCGAAAGCCCTTTGATATCCAGGTTCTTTTGCTTCGCATAAAAAAGCTGTGCAACGCGGCTGATGTCCTGCAGTTCCATGAGATCCGCTTAAATCCGGTCACAATGGAGGTGACAAAAGACCACAAGAAGATGGTCCTCACCAAAACAGAGTTTGAACTATTAAAGTATTTTCTCTCCAATCAAAACATCGTACTGTCACGGGAACAGCTTTTGAACCACGTGTGGGGGATGGATTATGAGGGAGACCCCCGCACCGTCGATACGAATATCCGCCGTCTTCGTAAAAAGATCGGCGAAGATCTCATCCAGACGCGTATCGGTATGGGGTACATGATGGGAGGCAGCCATGACTAAAGAAAACCGACGATTCCACCGGCTTTCCACCAAATTTATCTGTGGAACGGCATCGATTCTGGTACTGGTTCTGGCCGCCACGCTTTTTGTCAATTCGAAAGTGGCGGCGCGGTATTACCTCCGCCAGCAGACAGAGTATGTCAGCCAGGCCGGCAGCCGCATAAGGGAATATTTAGACGCCGGAATGTCACCGGATGAAGCCGTCGCCAGCCTGGAAGCTTCCGATAATGTGCTGATCACGTACGCCTCCAATACTTCCGACTACGATGCGTTAAGCAGCAGTCTGCGGAAAAAATTCCGTGAGAAGGGTCTCGGTTTCCAAAAATTCTGGCTCTGGGATCAGGATTATCTGTCCGCCGTCCAGAAGGGGTTTCAGTTTCGCCTTTACCAGCAGGACAAGTTAAACTATGGTATTTTAGTCGAATATATTCCGGTGGGCCCCCATTTGTATGCGGTCGCCGCCATTGTTCCTAATACGGCGGACTTCATCGGGATTATCAACCGTTTCAGCATCCTGCTTCATGCCATTTCCCTGATTATTACCGTAATACTGCTCTATTTACTGGTAAAACATATCACCAATCCACTGCGCCGTATGGAGCGTTTCTCGCAGGAGATCGCCCGTCAGGAGTACGGCACGCTGGTTATCAACACCCGCGATGAGCTGGAGCACGTTGCGGACAGCATGAACCAGATGAGCATTTCCATACAGCAGTATCAGAGTATGCTTCAGGCCAAAAATCAGCAGATGGAACAGCTTTTAAGCGACGTGGCCCACGATTTGAAGACCCCTATCTCCCTGATCGGCATGTATTCCTCCGGAATCAGGGATGGGCTGGACGACGGCACCTTTTTAGAAACCATCATTCAGCAGAACAGCCGGATGTCGCAGATGACAGAACGGCTTCTGAACCTGTCGGGAATTGAGAGGAAAGAACATGCTCTGACCACTATCAGGCTGGATCTGCTGCTTTTCGAATGCATCGCAGAGCAGAAACTCTTTCTTTCCAAGCGGGGGCTTAGCCTGAACACAGCCGTCACACCGAATCTGGAAATCATGGGAAATGCAGAGCTGGTCACGGAACTGTTTTCCAACCTGCTCTCCAACGCAGTAAAATACGCCGCCTCCGGCACCGTAAATGCAGAACTCGTCAAAAACGAAGGCCAGTGCTGTTTTCGGATCACAAACGATCTGGGAAATGACGATCTGGACACGGAACGGATCTGGGAACCGTTCTATGTCGGAGAACCCTCCCGCAACAAGGCGCTGTCCGGTACCGGACTCGGTCTGCCGATCGTCAAAAAAATCGCTGATAAGTTCGGATATCAGGTCCGCTGTATACGGGAAGACCAAACAATTACATTTGAGGTCATTTTCTAGAATCTGCCGTTTATGCTTTGGCGGATCGTTCCCCTATATACTGCAGCGCCAGACAGAACAGAGAGGTCAGCGCCGCCGAAAGGATCACGCCTGCCACAATATCAGTAAACCAGTGTACGCCAGAGAGCATTCTCCCGACCACTGTTAATGCAAGGATTAGAACGGCTGCTGTATCTGCTGCCAACAGCCACCCTCTCTGCTTACGCAGATAGACGTGAAATTCGATCATCGCCGTAGCCATAATACAGATGGAGGCCAACCGTATGGGAAGACGGATAAAATGCCTCTAACCCTTGTGTGAGGATAACGAGTCTGTAATTGATGACAATGACCTCGAAGAACGCATAACAGGCCGCAAGGATACCATAAAATGCACCCAACACCAGAATCGGGACATCGACCTTCCAGATGCTTCTGCGTGTTACAAGCTGGAACAGCCCTGCCATGATAAACCCGAACGCAGTCGCCATGGCGGCGGCACCCAGCCATTCACTTATGTTATACCACATCGGGTTCACACCGAACAGTTCAAATACGAATTTATAGGGAGGATAAAATGCTTGAAAATATGAAGTTATTAGGTAAAGGAAATACGGCAGAAGTTTTTGACTACGGAAACAAAAGAGTTTGTAAACTTTTCTATGAAGGATATCCAGATGAGTATGTTGCACTCGAATTTCGGAATTCCAAAGAAATGTATAAAAATAGAATTAAAATTCCTAAACCTTTCCAAATGATTACGATAGAAAATCGTAAAGGGATTATCTATGAACGGATTGATGGAAAAACATTTTTAAATATTATGATGGAAAACGAAACAAATTTAGATGAATATTTAAATATATTTGTAAACTTGCAACTAGACATTCTTGCACATCATACTAAAAATGTTTTATCATATAAAGAATACTTAATTGCTATTTTAAAGAATAAAAAAATAAATAATCAAGTGATTTTCAATACTATAAATTCTTTGCCTGATGATGATTGTCTATTGCATGGAGATTTACATCCAAATAATATATTAATAATGTCAGATGGAACTCCTGTTATTATTGATTTTATGAATGTATGCCGTGGCCCTGCTGTATATGATATAGCAAGAACCTATTTTCTTATTAAGCAGTTTGATGGTTCTTTAGCTGATAAATATTTAAAATGTATAGACGTATCAGAGAATGATATTGCAGAATATCTTAATATTATTGAATTTTATCGACAATATGAAAGTTAAGATTTGACTAACAGCATTCTACTTATCGAGAAAATAACAAAGCTAACCCACAGTCAAGATGAGTGGCGCACAAATGTGTTATCGTAGACAGTCCCACCCGCCTTTGCTAAAGGGTAATCAAGGCGAGAAAGCCCCAAAATGGCTTCCCGCCTATTTCAATTTTGAGAAAAGGAACGCTTCAAAATCAGAAAGAGAGTGGCCAAGCACTTTGAGGGATTGGCCGCTCGTCCACCCATTCAGCGGGACGTCGAGCGGCTGTAAAGGCGAGTGTAAATCCGTTCATTTCAGTCTTGACGGTTGTCCGCTGTCCTCGATACAAACAGCTACTCTGCAAGCTGTTCTTAGGTGAGATTATTCTTTTTTCTGTGTTTCTGCAGCTTTTCGTCAAACTCCATTGTAGTCTCCTAATCCGGTAATTTGGTATGGTGATTTTCTGTATCTGTTGGAATTTGCCTTTACGGCCTGCTGATTTATTATAAGCGGACTCTGGAAGAAAAGCAACTGGCCATCCTGCATTCCTTTTTTCATATCATTCCAGTCATGTAAATTGTCAATCCATGTCTATTTTGTCACATGAATGTAACAACCGAGCCTTATAATCCCCTCTGTATGAATCAAATGCCCGATATACAGCTGTTCATGGCAGGTATCCTGTCAGGAATAGCGTAAGCAGCAGGAAGCAAACCGGCATAAGGTATTTGAATCATCAGCAGCAAGTATTGGACTCTTACGGCAGTCATCGGCTGGATATGCATTCCTGTCCTTCCGATTCCCTGCGCGCAAAAATGAAAAATCAAGAAAAGGAGTATAAAATGAAATATTTACTGTCTAAAAAACTGGGCCTGCTTCTGCCATTAACCCTGGCTTTAACCGGCTGTGCGTCCAACAGCCAGAATCCGGAACCGTCATCTGCGGCCGTCCCGGTGGAAACGGAGGTCTTTGAATCCCAGTATACCGGACTTCCCTTTGATTTTGAGGCAGAGCCGGAAGAATTTACCCTGTCCTTTGAGGTGGAACAGACGCTTATAACGGCAGCTGCTAAGGGGGAACGAAGAACCGTACTGGACTATGTAAAAGTTGGAGATACTGTCAGCTGGCGCTATCCCGATGAGCAGATATCAGTTTCCCTGACTCCCGAAAAGGACTATTTAAGTGTAGAGATTACCTCGGAAAATGAGAACGCCAATTCCTTTACATGGCCCGTTATCTCCGCAGATACCTACTATTTTCCCTTTGGCGAAGGCAAACGGGTACCTGCGGACGATCCGGCCTGGTCCGATTATTTAAATGGCGGGGAATTTCAGGTAATGGAGCAGCTTTCCATGCCGTTCTGGATCTCATCCGCCGGAAGCTACAACCTCCTGTTTATTATGGAAGATCCTTACCGGACACAGATGAATTTTACGTCGGATTCCCCCATCGCGTTCTCTGTTTCCCATCAGTATCCGGCGATCGATGATAACCGGACAAACAGATTTCGAATTTACATCACGGACAAGGATCCTGTCAGCGCAGCCAAGCTGTATCGCAATTACGTAATCGAGCAGGGACAGTTTACCACCCTGGAACAGAAAGCGGAGACAAATCCCAATATCCGTAAGCTGTACGGTGCTCCTTTCATCTATCTTTGGGGAGATTTCGCCATATCAGCGGATGATATCAACTGGCAGGCATTGCGAACGTCCCTTTCCTCTCCGGCCATGGAATATTTTCTGTCATTTGCCGGACGCCTGGAAAATGGTCAGGAATTTACAGCTGTCCTGAAGGAAATACAGGGCCAGGACTACGTGGCAGAATATCAGAAAAATGTAATCTGCAGCTACATCAGCCAGCTTTTGAAGCGGGACGATTTCTGGGAGCCCTCTGTCTTTACTCAGAGTTCTTCAGAGTTAGAGGTTCTCCTGGCAAAAGGATATGATAATTTAAGTGAAACGGAACGGATTCAGGTTCACAAATATGCTGTCGCGGCAAATTTACCGGAAGTATTTGCCGATGCCGGACAGTGGATGGATTCCCAGACGGTAACTCTGCTTCAGGAAATGAAGGAAGGCGGCATCGACCACGCATGGATCGGCTTAAACAGCTGGGAACAGGCGTATGTGAAACCGGAGCTGGTCGAAACTGCGGTCAGCCAGGATTATCTCATCGCCAGCTACGACTCCTACCATTCGATTCACGAGCCGGGCAGGGAGCAGTGGATTACCGCTCAGTTTGATGATCAATCCCTGTATGAAAACGCTGTCATAAGGGATCAGAACGGCAAACCGGAAAGCGGATTTCAGAACGTCGGCCGTAAACTAAATCCCGCCCTGTCGCTTCCTGCCGTCAAAAATCGTATGGAAACCATTATGTCCAACCAACTGCCGTTTAACTCCTGGTTTATCGACTGTGACGCAACCGGAGAGATCTATGATGATTACACGCCTTCTCATATCACCACACAGGAGGAAGATCTTGCTGCCAGGCTGGAACGTATGTCTTACATCAGAGACCAGTACCATCTCGTTATCGGCTCGGAGGGCGGCAATGATTTCGCGGCCTCTGATATCGCATACGCCCATGGGATAGAATTAAAGACATTTGCCTGGATGGATGAGGACATGAAAAAGAATCGGGACAGCGACTATTATATTGGAAAGTATTACAACCCGAACGGCGGAGCCGCAGAGCATTTTTCCAAACGGATTCCGGTAAAAGAACAGTACCATACCATCTTTGTGGACCCGAAATACGACACCCCCCTTTTCAAGCTCGTCTACAATGATTCTGTCATCACCAGCTACCACTGGGACTGGTCGACCTTTAAAATTAAAGGAGCAACCGCGGATCGTATGATACGGGAAATTCTGTACAACGTTCCACCGCTTTATCACCTGGATGCAGTGGAATGGTCAGATTATAAAGATGACATTCTCCGCCATCAAACCGTCTGGTCGGACTTCAGCCAAACGGCTGTCACCAAGGAAATGACCGGTTTCGAATATAAGAGCGAGGATGGCAGCGTGCAGAAAACTGTGTTCGGGGGCAGCGGGGATGCGGCCGCGGTTGCGGTTGCTAATTTCGGTGATTCCTCTTATCAGTATGAGAATATTGAAATCCCGGCACACTCTGTGCTTATTGAGATGAATGGGAGCAGGGAGGTCTATACGCCTTTGCTTACTCCGAATCATTTATAAGAACAGATACTGAAATTTAACGTTAGAGTATAATCGTAGTTTCACTGGTTTTAGGCGGAATTAAAAAAATCTGTTCTCCTCACTATATTACAGGGAACAGATTTTTTAATTCATAAGTTACATTCTATGCAGAAAAAATTTCATTTAACATACATACAATTTTTTATTTTCCACACCAGGGATCCACATCTTTCCCGAATAGATTCAAACTTCTCTATTCAGCATATTTTCTCCAATACAGAGGCGCATATCTCATCCTCTTTCTTACTGGCTCTCTCAAAGTATGTACGATAATACTCCGCGTAAATTAGGTTCACCAAAAAATATTGATTGATTTCCGGAGATATGACCCCATCGGACAATTGCTCTTTATACATATGAACAGGCAGTACCAAATCTGCAAGTGCGGTCAGTGACGATTTTATAAATGAAGTAATACAAATCAAAAATGCTTCGTTCAGCTTTGCCTGTTCCGCAATTTGCAAAATATCCCGCTCCGCCCTTGTACTGGAAAATATCACTGCCACCTCCTCTTTTTTCATTGCAGAAGCTGCCATCATCTGCATATGTGTTGCCTCTACATAGTATGCTTTTACACCAATTCTTTGAAAGGTACCGGCGGCACTTATGGCCGTTATCAAATCAGCTCCTACACCAAAAAAACAGACTCTCCCTGCCTTATGGAAAGCTCGGCTGACAGCGCTGATATAACTTTTATTTAACAGTTCAGAAGTTTGACGCAGCATACCTAAATTGATATTCAGAATATTACGAGACAATGACATAAATGAAGCGTTGAAATCAATCTTATTTTCCCACGCTTCATTCTCCAACTGTTTATCCCGAAGGCTTAACGATAGTCTCACTTTAAACTCCCGAATCCCTTCCAGGTTCATTTTTTGGCAGAAACGGAATACGCTTGTATCACTGACACCACAACATTCAGACAAATCCATAATGGACATAAACAAAACTTTTCGCGGACATTTAAGAACAAAATCAGCTACTTTCTTTTCGGTCTTTGTCAATCGATCATATCTATCGTTTATGATGGCCAAAAAATCTTCCTGCACGTTCCTCCTCCTTACTGCATAACACGCCTGACTCTACTTTACAAATAAACTTTTACATTTATTATTAAATATTAACTTTATCGTCTCTGGTAATGTAGATGTAACTTAGACTATAATAGACGATTTGCTACCGCCTGACTTGTAAGATTTCGATTGTTCTCACACTCTTCGGGTGCCATTCTGATATATTCCTGATACACCATATCAATAACAAATAATTGAGAAACCTTCGCAACAATTGATCCTGACTGCAAAGGACTTTCATTCGATCCGCAAATCAATACCACATCCGCATATTTTGTTGCTGGTGATTTTGCATATCGGGTTACCACAATGACCTTAGCCCCCCGTTGACGAGCCTGACCAAGTATATCAGCCATATCCTTAGTTGATCCCGAGTATGAAAAAAACCATATAGTATCTTTTTCAGTCAATAAAGTCGCTGAAATCACCTGAAGATATGTATCCTGTATCGTCTCAAAATGTCTGGCTACCGCACTGAAACGTACCCATGCTTCCATAGCCGTAATTAAGCTTCCTCCCTGACCAAAACAATACACTCGTTCCGACTGCAGCAAAATATGGGCTGCCATTTCTACACTTGTAGGCCTCAGTAATTCCTGCGTCTGTTCAAGTGCTGCAGAATACATAGCAGCCAGTTTCTGCCCGGTCGTCGGTATATCATCCTCCGTTGTTATACTACTATATATATCAAATTCTTTACCTTCCGCATCACTTGTTCCTTGTACCCGTCCCTGCTCCTTAGCTATAGCAATCTTAAAATCATTATAGCCATTATATCCCAGCATTTTACAAAAGCGAAAAATTGTACTGTCAGCTACACTGCATTGCTCTGCCAGTTCCGTGATAGATGTCAGCTGCAGATCCCTTTTTTGTTCCAGAAAATAATCTGCGATCCTCTTTTCTGATTTTGTCATTTTGCTGTATTTTTCAGCTATGCGATTGGGAACCTCATTATAACTCATTAAGGTATCTCCTTTCTTTTTGGAAATTTTTGTAAACGGCCACAGATTTAGTATAATCTGCGGCCGTCGTTCATGCAAGCAGAACAGGCAAAAGTTATTAATTGTATATAACCGAGTTTGCACGACCCTCATCAATAATTACATTTCCTTTTTCCACATAGCTGTTGAGAGCTTCCTGGGCCGTCTTCTGACCTGTTAATGCAGCCTGAAGTTCGGGGAAAAGTACATTACGCAGTTCATTATATCCAGGAATATTATTGGAAAAATTATAAATATACTTTGCATTTTCTGTATATGCAGGCAAAAATGGAAGTTCTCCTGATACCTGCTTCGTTACCGTTTCACGTACTGGAAGTGTATTTTTAGATGCCAGTACTAATTCCGGATCATGGCAGACATAGTTAATGAAATCCTTAGCTGCTGCTATCTTATTCTCATTTCCTGTATTCATAGCCATAAAGCCAGAAACATATGTAAAGGAATTGGGATTTGGATCGCCAGGTATGTTTGCAAGCCGTGCATCAAATGGTTCTATTGTGCCATTTGCCATATCAGTCTGGAGATTCGTAAATAATGTACTATTGGTAAAGCTTACAGCAATTTGCTTATTCTGAAACATTGCATTACAGTCGTTCGACGTAAGAGACTCTGCTCCCGGTACAGTCAGTCCTTCATTGTAAAGATCCAGAAGATATTGCAAAGCCCTCACTCCCGATTCTTCATTAACAACAAGATGCCCATCATCACCATAGAATTTATTTCCAAACATTCGGAGCCATGTGAGATTCCATGTATCCCCTTGATTATTCATGGCAAACAAGGACATTGGATATACATCCTTTTTTTCTTCTTTCAACTTTTTCAGAATTTCTTTCAATTCATCCGGACTCCATGTGGCAATTTCATATTCTCCCGCAATTTTATCCTCTAATCCAGCCTCTCTAAACATATCTGCATTATACACAAGAGTGCCTGGCATATGTGCAAACGGGAAAATAAACGTTTTATCTTCTACCATACAGTTCTCCCAAATTCCTTCTGCAATATCCTTTTTATCATCTTCATTAACAATATCATCCAACGTAACAATGGATCCTTTATGATAATACGATGACATGGTAAATGCACCTTCGTATACGATATCTGGAAGCGTGTTCGTTGACTCCGCAACATTAAGCTTCTCATCACGGCTGTCTCCCGGAATCACTTCCACTTTAACTGTCACATTAGGATTTACGTTTTCCGTATACCGCTTTCCAGCCTCCACAAAGAAACTGTCATAGTCTGCCCCCGGTTCATCACCACTAAAAACCCCTTTCCAGCTGGGTGTCAACCAGACTGTAAGTTCCATACGTTCCCCCGAAACAGCAGCCTTAGTCGTTTCTTCCGCCTTAGATTCCTCTGCAGCTGACTTTGAAGGCTCTGGTGCCACAGTTGTGGGGGACGTAGCTGATCCACTGCATGCGGCCAGCGACAACACCATTGATGATGCCATCATAATTGATAATGCCTTTTTCATAGAAATATTTCCTCCTTTTATTTATATCTCAGCCCCATAATTGGGCCTGAATATCACTTGTAAATCATTCCTTTACAGCTCCCATGGTAATTCCTTTCGTAAAATAACGCTGGAAAAAAATAAATATCAACAGCATTGGCAGGCTTGCAACAGTGGCCCCCGCCATTTTATACGCATAATTGGGACTGATTTCCTGCATGATACTCGCAGTTCCAACCATTAAGGTCATCATATTCTTACTACGTGCAATAAGCATCTGCCAAAGATAATCATTCCATACATTTACGAAATTCAAAATAAATAAAGCACCTATTCCCGGCTTCACAATCGGTATAACCAATCTGGTAAAGATAGTCAGTTCTCTGGCCCCATCAAGTCTCCCGGATTCCCGAATAGAATCCGGAACTGTATCAAAAAAGCCTTTTAATAAAAATACTCCAAATGTAGTCGCAACATTAGGAAGAATCATCCCCATATAGCTGTCACTCAAATGGAACTTTAAGATGATCTGGAAAAGGGGAACAATAAAAATTTCTTTGGGAATCATCAACGCTCCAATGAATATGGCAAATATAACATTCTTCCATCTAAATTCCAATTTTGATATAGCATACGCCGCCAGTGAGGAGCAGACAACTACCAAAGCAGTCGTCACCACTGATACCAAAATACTATTAAAAGCCCAGCGAAAGGCTGGCTGCCCCACAAAAAGATCAATATAATTTTTGTAGTGAAATGTAGAAGGAAACCATTCCGGCGGCATCTTAAAAATTCCGGCAGATGTTTTAAAAGAACTGGTTACCAGCCAATAAAAAGGAAAAAGATTTAAAATACCCATAAAGCAAACTAAAATATTTAATACAAAATCAAAAGGCTCCATATGCTTTATTTTTTTGTTCATCTCTTTTTTCCTCCGTTTCCGCTCATAGACCTAAACTGTGGAATTGCCATTACAACTGCAAGAATGAACATCAATACTCCGACTGCCGCAGCAATATTCTTCTTATCATAAGAAAAAGCATTCCGGTATAGATAATACATCATTGTCATAGATGAATTGTTAGGTCCACCATCAGTTAACAACTGAATAATAACAAACAGTTTCAGCATGGAGATTACACTTGTGACAGAAAGATATAGCGTCGTTGGCTTTGTAAGGGGAAGTATTATATGTATTGTTCTCTGGAACTTGCTTGCGCCATCCACTTCTGCTGCCTCCAAAATATCACCGGAGATACCTCCCATACTGGCCACGTACATGATAATTGCCTGCCCGACACTGGCCACAATCGTCACAAATGCAATCACCCACAGTACTGTACCAGGATTTCCGAGTGGATTCGTAACATTAGCTCCCGCCTTTTTTAACAGATAATTAATAAGGCCATTGGCTGGATTTAATAAAAATTTCCATACCATACTCATTACAACTGTTGAAACAATAACAGGTAGATAATAGCAACTACGGACCACAGCTATATATTTTGAATTTTTATCAAAAATAGCCACAGATATCAGCATCCCAAACAGCAGCATACACACTGTCACAACAACAACAAGAAACAACGTATTAAACACACTTCTTATAAAAACCGAATCCTGAAATAAAGTAATATAATTATTTAGCCCTACAAAAGTATTCTGTACTGCAGTAGTTTTATAAAGACTGATCCGTACCCCTTCAAATACCGGATAAATTGTGAATACTGCAAAAAACAGAAATTGTGGAAGTATAAAAAGGTATCCTGTATAAGGACTGTTGAGATGTGTTTTTTTCTTTTTCACTGAATAACCTCCGTCTCTTTTTTGTGTATTATTTACATTTGTTTTGATTGTATTATATTCTTTTTAGAACAATATGTCAACAAAATAAAAAAATATTTTATTTATATTTTAAAATAAAAAAAATTATTGACATTTGTTATTTTTATGTTATTCTAAAAACAGGAAACGGTCTATCAGACAAGGAGGATATAAAATGAACTATATTCCATTTGATGTTGTAATTAACCGACGCAGTACAGATTGCAGTAAATGGGATGCCATCCCCTACAATATACAGACGGATGACGTAATTCCAATGTGGGTAGCTGACATGGACTTCGCCTGCCCTCCGGCAGTAACAGACGCCTTAACAAAACGGTTAAACCATCCCATATTTGGTTATATGCAGTTGCCAGAAGCTTATTGGAACAGCATCACCGACTGGCAAAAAAAACGGTATGGTGCAGACATTTCGAAAAATGAGATAATTCCAGTATCCAGTGTACTTGGAGGTGTTGCAATGGCTGTCCAGGGATTAACGGAAAAGGGCGATTCCATCTTAGTTCCTACTCCTGGATATCATGCTTTTTACAATGCAGTAACCTTTAACGAAAGAAGACTGATCATCTGTCCTATGAAAAAGACCGAAGATCATTACGAATTGGATTTTGATCTTATTGAAGAAAAAATATTAGCTGAACAAGTAAAGATGATTCTTTTTTGCTCTCCTCATAATCCTACCGGGCGCGTCTGGACAGTCGGGGAGCTTTCCAGGCTAGTTGAACTCTGTTTTCGTCATCATGTTTTTCTAATTTCAGATGAAATTCATGCTGATATGACACTTTCAAACCCATTTACTACGATCTTTACCGCCAACAGTTACGCAAAAGAAATTGCAATTGCTCTTTATTCTCCCACCAAAACTTTTAATATTGCCGGTTTATGCACAGCTTTTGCTGTCATCAAAAACGATATTCTTCGCAATCGTTTTAATCAGGCAATTCTGGCTTCCGGTTTAAAAGTAAAAAACACACTGGGAATTGAGGCACTGATCGGTGCCTATGAACATGGTGAATTGTGGGTCAATAATCTGCAAAACTATTTACTGGAGAATGCACGTTTTGCGGTCGCCTACATTAATAAACATATCCCTGTGGCACATGCATATCTTCCGGAGGCTACATACTTTTTATGGATTGACTTTTCTATGTCTGGGATGTCACCAGACACCATCATTGAAAAATGTGTGTATGAAGCTCATGTCGCCATAACCAGAGGAACCGACTTTATCAATGGCGGTGACTCCTTCATCCGCTTAAATTACGCATGCCCTCGAAGCCTGCTCATAGAAGCGCTTAATCGCCTGAAAAAAGTATTTATCTGAAAAATCGCCTCATCAGAGGCTTAAACAAATAGGAGGATTTAAAATGAATAATTTAGAAAAGTACCATGGTGTTATCCCTGCTTTTTATGCCTGCTATGATGATGACGGGAATATAAGCCCAAAACGAGTTCGCGCTTTAACCCGCTATCTCATCGATGCTGGTGTAAAAGGTACTTACGTATGTGGTTCATCTGGAGAATGCATTTATCAGAGCAAAGAAGAACGAAAAACAGTGCTGGAAAATGTTGTAGCGGAAGCAAACGGACGTTTGACCATTATTGCGCATGTCGCCTGTAACAATACAGCTGATAGTATGGAGCTTGCTGCACATGCAGAAAGTCTGGGGGTCGATGCGATCGCCTCTATCCCACCCATATATTTCCATCTTCCAGAATATGGAATTGCCCAATACTGGAATGATATCTCAAGTGCCGCTCCTCTCACAGATTTTATTATTTACAATATCCCCCAACTTGCAGGGGTTTCTCTTACACCTTCTTTATTCCGAGAGATGCGCAAAAATCCACGCGTCATAGGGGTTAAAAATTCTTCTATGCCGGTACAGGATATTCAGATGTTTAAGGCAGAAGGTGGAAATAATTGTATTGTTTTTAATGGACCTGATGAACAGTTCATCAGTGGACGCATTATAGGCGCAGAAGGCGCAATCGGCGGGACATATGGAGTCATGCCTCAGCTCTTTTTGAAGGCCGACGAATATTTAAGAAACAACAATTTAGTAATGGCACGAGAGATTCAATATGATATTAATCAGATCATTTATACCATGTGTGCATGTAAAGGAAATATGTATGCGGTTATCAAAGAAATCTTGAAACGAAATGGCCTAAATATAGGGTCAGTCCGCCTTCCGCTCACGCCGCTCACATCAGATGATATACCCAAAGTTGATGAATGCGAACATTTAATTAAAGACGCTACCACAAAATACTGTTAATTATATTTGAAGGAGGTTTATAATCATGGAAAAGCGCTATCCCAGAATGGCATTAGGAGCCGCACTCATTCCGTGGCGTGAAGATTTTACGCTCGACGAACCACTATTTCGTAAAGGGGTCAGAGCTCTCGTTAACGGCGGTTTGAAATACATATATACATTTGGTACCGCAGGAGAAGGATATGGTGTTGACGATGAAATGTTTACTGAAATCACCACTGTTTTTGCAGACGAATTAAAAAACACGGATGTAACGCCCATCACCGGTGTGATCAGTCTATCTCAGGCCGAAATGATCAACCGTTTAAATATTGCCTATGAACTGGGCATCCGCGATTTTCAAATTTCGTTTCCTTCATGGGGTGCTCTGACAGACGAAGAAGTGCTTGTTTTCTTCCACGATGTCTGCGACTGTTTTCCTGACTGTCACTTCATGCATTACAATAACGGAGGCCGTTCCAAGAAACTCCTTAAGGCAAACGATTATATCAAACTAGCTGATGAAATCCCGAATCTGGCAGCCGTGAAATTTATGAATGATTCTCTGGAGGATATCATAAATGTAGTCCGCGCCGATACTCCCATACAGTTTGTATTAAGTGAATACGGATACGGTTTAGGGTGCCTCTATGGAGAATGCAGCATGCTTTTTTCCAGCATTGCCACCCACCTTCCTACCGCCTGGAAACTGTATGAGGCTGGTATTAATAAAGACATTAATACAATCACGGAACTGGAAAAAGAAGTAACGCTCTCACAGGAAATACTATTTAAAACTTGTGGAACCCCGGTTATTAATGCTGCCTATGATAAACTCTATGTGAAATCCTTTATACCAGAATTCCCAATGAGACTCTATCCACCGTACCAGACATTTTCCGATGAGCAAGTCACAAATTATATGAATGAAATGAAGGTTCGGCTACCACAATGGTTTAAACAAGCACTTTGAAAACCTCGCTTGTTTCCTCTTTAATATACACTTCAACATATAGAGGCAGAAGGCCACTTCTCTCGAAGTTGTCCTTCTGCCTCTATTCTTTCTTTTCAATTTACTTGCCTGGTATCTCACTATGGAGCTATTATAGAACCTTTCCCGCAAGCATCAAAGCCAAATCTAACGCACTCGTCTCTGGAACAGCAACAATGATATCCGGCATGGCCTGTCTCACCCTTTTTACCACTTCGTCTCTGATTATCTCATTTTTAACCAGAACACTGCCCCACAGCCACAGATGACGTGTTTCCTTCCCACTGTCAGTGGACACCTGGCTTTGCCTGGTCCAGCCGGCCTTACGGGCGGTGTCTTCAATCAGTTTCCATAGTTTCTCCGCACAATCCTTAAGAATTCCTTCCGCCTGTGAATCCCCCTGTTTGGCGGCCTCATAGGCAATCATGGAAAATCGGGCGATTTCCGGCTTATCAAACAAATGCTCATTCACGAACAAATCAATCTTTTCCAGCGTATCCAGGCCGCTCGTTTCCATAAACCTCCGGGTAAGATACGGACATTTCGTCCTCTCATCCAGATCCTCTGCCGCAAGTCTCATGGTCTGCAGCCCCAGATAAAATGCGCTGCCCTCATCGCTTAAGATATGATTCCAGCCTCCAGTTCTTGATATAATACCCTTCGCATCGATTCCATAGCAGATAGAACCGGTACCGGATACCACCACCATCGACGGTCCCTCCTTCAGATACAGGAAGACCTCACAGTCATTGACTGCCCGGATACAGTCGGACTTAAATCCCATTTCTTCAAAAATATCCCGGCACATCTTCTCATATCCCGGTGAATCAATTCCGCTTGCCGCCACGCAAATACCCATACAGTCCGATGGATTCAGTCCCAGCTCCTTCAGTGCCGGAAGCACCAGTTCCCGGCAGCGGGTCCGGCTCTTATCGTAACCATCCGTATTCATGCTGCAGCCCGGCCCGGTAAATTCCCCAAGAATATTTCCGCCCCCGTCTTTCAGCTTTAATCTTCCGTTTGTCCCGCCTATGTCCATTCCAGCGTAATAGTTCATCAAAATTCCTCCCTATTGTTCACTCAGCATTTCCAGACAGCTGAATGCCTTGATAAATTCTTTTCTTCCGTATCCATCAAATTCTACGGTAATCATTGTGTCATCTTCTTCAACCACTTTACCGTATCCGTATGTTTCATGGCGAACCCGTATTTCGGCAGAGGTAGAAGCAGATTCAGAGACAGACACAGATTTCATGTACGGTGTTTCCGCCTCCGTTTCCTTCAATTCTCCTGCTTCCACCCATTCCTCCATCTCATCTGTTTTCTTCACGTCCTCCCTGTCTGCCATCTTCTCGCCATTTTCCTTCGCCATCTGCACCTGTCTCCGCAGCTCCTGCAAATTGGCTGTTCCCGTCCTCATCTCCGACTCCTGCCCCTTCATCAGTTCTGACGGGATCATCCGGATATAGCGGCTTTCCCCGGCCATCACACCGAAGATGTCGGGATTGGTATACCAGGAAAGCTCCAGATAATTTCTTGCCCGTGTAATTCCGACGAAAAACAGCCTCCTTTCCTCGTCCTCACTGTCCAGCCCTTTCGTTCGCAAAGGAATCAGGCCATAATTCACACCAATGATAAAGACATGGGAAAACTCAAGCCCCTTTGAAGCATGGAGCGTCATCATTTTCACGCGGTTCTCCCCGGCGCCGTCTGTCTCAGGAAGCAGTTCCCGGGAGGTCCCGTACAGTGCCGCTGAATTTAAAAATTCCCGAAGTCCTTCCGGAAGACTGAACCCTTTCACCTTCATAAATGTAAACATACGGTCCAGGAAATGACAGACATTTGCCTTATCCTCTCCATAAGACGACGCATTGGGTTTCAGTGAACAATCCAGGTCAAAATATTCATAAAACCCATTTGTATCCTCTATCTCAGCGCCATTCCAGGCAAACGAAACCATTCTTTCGAAAAGTCCGGGCGCCGCTGCTTTTTCTGATCCGTTCTCTTGAGCTTCCTTCCGCCCACACACCCATGCACAACTTTCCTCAACCAGTTTTTCCGCCTTCTTTGCAGAAATCCCCACACCGTATTCCCGGCTGCTCAGAACGAAAACCGCAGCAGCACGGTCAGCCGGATCCGCCAGGAATCGCAGAAGCCGCAGGAGCCATTCCAGCACAGGAATTTCATGGATCCCCGTTTTAACGGCCACTTCATATGGAATTTCATTCTTTGAGAATACGTCCTCCAGCACCTTAGACTGACTCTGTAAGCGATAGAATATGGCAATTTCGTCAAAAGGAATCCCCTGTTTCTGCAGTTCACAGATCCGGTCAGCCAGATAACACGCCTCCTGAAAGGAGTTGTAGTGATTCTTCACCACAATCTTCTCTCCTCCGCCTCTCGTACCTTCCAGGGCCCCTCCGTTCTGCTGAAAACACCGGGCCGCCTCCAAAATCTCATTGCTGGACCGGTAATTAACCGGCAGTGAAAGTTCTGCCGCCTGATATCGCGTCTTCAACGTATAAAACAGATTAAACGCGCTTCCTCGCCAGCTGTAGATCACCTGATTTGGATCCCCGACCGCAAACAACTTCGCTCCCCCTGTCATAAAACAGTCGATAAACTCCAGCTGTTTCCCATCACAGTCCTGCACTTCATCAACAATCACCCATTGAATATTCCTGCTGCATTCATTCTCTTCGCTAAATCCATTCTCCCCCCTCACTTCCGCCATCAAAAGGCAGGCATTTTTCATCAGATCCGAAAATGTCATCTTATTTCGCCTGATTTTTTCCTCTGTTAGAAGTTCTGCCAGGATTTCCAGATCATCCTGGCCGCCGGCAGCTCCCGCCGCCGATACACGCTCCGCTTCCGACAGCCTCTTTCTCAGCCGGTTTTTGTACTTTATCTTCAGTTTCTTCTCCGCAATCAGCGCATGGGCCAATTCCAGTTCCTCATCCGGCTCCATCACCATGAAGTCCTTCGTATATCCCAGGTTCTCCACTGGAAGCCTTTTTTTCAGAAGCCCCAGAGCCACGCCGTGAAACGTCCCGAAGTTTTCCGTCTCCTCCGGAGTCACTGCCGGGTCCGCACTCACAAGCCGCTCCCGGATTTCAGCCGCCGCCCTGTTTGTAAATGTAAGCACCATTATATTCCGGTAACTCACATGCTTCACCTCATGGAAATACAGAATTTTTGCGGTCAGCACCGTCGTTTTTCCGCTTCCCACATTCGCACTCACAAGACAGGCCGTATTTTCATTGGTGACCGCTTCCCGCTGATAAGGGTTCAGCCGTTCCCATTCTCTTTCCCAGTCCACCTAATTCTCCTTCTTTTTAAGCTTATCAAGTCTCTGTTCGAGCTTTCTTTGCATCTCGCCGTCATCTTCACTGTCGCCGAATCCTTCACTTTCGATTCCAGTGCTTCCCTCACCGCTGTTGCCGGCCTTTTTACCGGCTGTTCCACCCCCCGTATCACAGCCGTTCCTTCTGTTTTCCTCTTTTTTCCGAACCTCCACCTCCAGTTCAAATCCTTTCGGTGCGTCCGTATAATAGGAAATCAGATTATTAAGGGCCTTTCGGTTTGTCTCCTCCATGATCCACTCCCGGTAAAATGGCTGATCCGTAATCAGTGCAAGTCTCCTCCCCTCCGTCCTGACCGCATTCACCGTATTTAAGAAGGACGCAAACGGTTCCCCGTTTTTCAGCAGCATGGCGGTAAATGCCTTCCACTGCGCTTCCAGTTCGTCAAACCGAAATGGCTTCTGTATAAATGTCGATGGGCCGTACGGCGCCATTTTCACATGTTTCGGCACTTCAGACTCCTCCAGCATATTCCTAAGTCCCCACAGAACCATACTTTTATCGAGATGGTAGTCACCGACACAGGCGGCACAGCCGTCCTCGCAGGGACAGCCGCGCACCATGGCGATACCATTTTCTATAATCTCCGGAATCAGTTCGTACGCTTTCTCGGCATATCCAAGACCGCCGGTATACTGATCATAGAGAAAGAGAAATACGGACTCCTCAACGCTTTTTTCTGCATACACAGCGTTAGTGCTGACAGTCGTACCGATGTCCTCCTGCTCCGTCATCGTTACCAGGCGCGCCGCGCTTCGGAGGGCATAGCACAGCCCCTCAAAATGATTGTTTCGGATCATCTGCCCGTTTGGGCTCTCCTGCAGCAGACGGCGGTAGGCTGTTACCACATTACCCGGGAGTTTCAGCCAGACGCTCTCCGTTTCGAATTCTCTGGATAACGAAGGGTTAATCTGTTCATAACCCAGATTCTGATGATTATGAAACTGCAGCTTGCGGTACAGGGAAACCTGCGCGTTGACATTTACATCACCGAACACCGCATCTATTCGTTTCCACGGCTTCTCTTTCCTGCCGTGAATGATCGTGATATCCGTATTCCCCATGGGCGTCGTATAGTAATTTCCATTAAACGGCACGGCACGGGCTGTCCTTGTCTCCAGATCCAGCGTCACCACCTGGTACTGAACGCCGCTGTGTAAATAGACGGCTCCGGGATGAATCTCGCGGAACGCCTGCATCTCGTCCATCTCCGTAATCTCTTTTCCGCTGTCCTTTAAGAGCAGCTTGTACCGGTTGGGGTCAATACCTCGCAGGCTGTAATCTCCGGCCGGGAAGGAACCGCCCGACCACACGAATTTGCCGTTCTGCCCGGTCAGCTCCTTTGCCCGCATCAGGACCGGAATCGTCTCGCCCAGATCCGGAAAGACAGAGGCGTCATCAAGCGTCAGGGGAATCTCTGCCGCAGCCGCCCTGATGTGGGAAAGTTCAATTAAAAGGTTGTTCTTGTCTACGACGGCGCTCTCACTGCTGTTTTCGAACAGCCATCCCGGGTTCGTTCCGATGTACTGATCGAAAGGCTGGCTGTCAAGAATCAGATAATTGGTGCACGCCCGGCCGCTTCTTCCGGCCCGGCCTGTCTGCTGCCAGAAGGAAGCCCTCGTTCCCGGATAACCGGCCAGCACGGTGGCATCAATCTTACCGATATCGATTCCAAGCTCCAGCGCATTGGTCGACACCAGTCCGCACAGCGCCCCCGTCACCATCTTGTGCTCAATCTCCTTACGCTCCGCAGGCGTGTAACCGCCCCGGTAACCGGATATTTTATCTGCCTGGGACGCACTGGCCGGACATTCCGCTTCGAGACGGTCCCTCGCCTCCTTTAGAATTACCTCCACATTTCTTCGGGAGCGGGCAAATGCAATAAAATTCTTTCTCTGTTCCACCAGTTCCGGGATCAGCTCCGCCGCCACCGCCGTGGCCTGCACCTGTCCGTAGTACTTTTTATCGTGCCCCAGAATCTTCGGAGGCTTTATCAGAAGGTAGGTCCGCTCTGCCGCAGGAGAGCCATCCCGCTCGATCCGCACGAATTTTTTTCCGCAGATCTCTTCCGCCAGTTCGACGGGATTGGCAATGGTGGCCGAACTGCACAGAAAGACCGGTGATGAACCGTAATAGCGGCACACCCGGTGAAGCCGGCGGAATACATTGGCCAGATGGGATCCAAATACGCCTCTATAGGTGTGAAGCTCATCGATGACGACAAACTTCAGATTCGCAAAAATAAAATCGAATCCGAATTTACTGTGATTCGGCAAAAGTGCCCCATTCACCATCTCCGGGTTGGTCAGAATAATATTTGCTTCTTTCCGGATCCGGCTCCTCTCGCCCGCAGGCGTATCGCCGTCGTAAACTCCCGCAGAAATCCGGTTTTTTCCGAAATATTCAATGTATGGCAGGATCGCGCGGTACTGGTCGCTTGCCAGTGCCTTCGTCGGATAGATGAAGACCGCCCGCGCCAGCGGATTCCTTAAAATCTCCTCGATGACAGGAAGCAGAAAGCCCAGCGTCTTTCCGCTGGCCGTAGATGTGGTAATCACCACGTTCTCCCTTTTCAACGACCTTAAAAACATCTCCGCCTGATGGATATAAAGCCCTCTCACCCCGTTTTTCTGCAGATATTCCCGCAGTTCCTCCGGAAGCTCCGCCGGGAAGCCGGCATAACGGGCACTCCGCTCCGGCATGGTTCTTCTGTAAATAATCAGATCATTGATATCCATAATTCTCTTCCTCCTGCATTACCTAGAAACCATTATAACGCAAGAACGGATGTTTGGCATCCTTTTTCTTATCGGATGCTTCTTTATAACACGCTGTTGACACATCACGCCCAGAATGCTATGATGGGCGTAGCCACTTCAATATGTCCAGTCTATGTTACAGGGAGGTGAAACAATGGACGGCAACCCTCGAAGTCGTAAAAACGTCTTCAAAATCTCATATTATAACATAAACCGCGCAGGTACCATGAGATGCGACCGGCCGTCTATTGTGCTTTTATAAGAATGGATGGATCTGTCGTTTCTTTTGTGCCGCCTTTCGGGGTGGTTTTTTTGTGTAACAGGAAAGGTGCTCCCGCTCATAAAAAAGCTTTCCAGGCAGGGTACGCACTCCATGTTAAGGAAATGTGGCCGCTCTGGCTGCCGCGCTCCTGAGCGGAAATCCGGCCGGATTCTATGTTGTTTTATGGGAACTCTATTATGGAAAGGAGTATACCCTATGAAACTCAATCAGAACATTTTCAGAATCCAAAAAAGAAACTCTCAGATTCAGCAGAAACAAAATGAAAGCGAAAAACTTCTTCGTAACTTTGCATTTCTTGATTTAAATGACTTATATGACCATTTTTCCGTCTCCGGCTCCGGGCTGACCGCAAAGCAGGCGGAGCAGCTTCAGGAGGAATATGGAAAAAATATCATTACGACCGGTCAGAGTAATACCACACTTCACCGTCTGGTAAATGCGGTTGTCAATCCCTTCAATATTGTGCTGCTTATCATCGCTGTAATAACGCTGTTTACAGATGTCATTTATTCCCAGCAGCCGGATTACGTTACCGTGTGCATCATCCTGTTTTTGGTAATCATCTCCAGCCTGGTCGCATTTATCCAGGGTGAACGCTCCAACTCGGCGGCAGAAAAGCTTTCGAAGATGATTTCCAACAAGGCCGACGTTCTGCGCGATGGAGTTCAGACAGAAATTCCCATTGAGGACGTCGTTCCCGGAGATATGGTACGGCTTTCCGCCGGCGATATGATTCCTGCCGATATCCGCTTTATTTTCACGAAAGACGCCTTTGTCGCTCAGGGCTCCCTTACCGGGGAATCGAATCCGGTAGAAAAGTATGCGGATATCCGCTCAGACAGGGAAGACGCGCTGACCGACCTTCAGAATATCGGCTTTATGGGCACCAACATGGTAAGCGGCAGTGCAGTCGGCATCGTCCTTGCCACAAACAATGAAACGTATTTTGGCTCCATGGCGAAGTCCCTTTCCGGAGACCGGGCAAAAAACAGTTTTGAACGGGGTGTCGATTCCGTCAGCAGCCTTTTGATCCGGCTCATGCTTGTCATGGTGCCCGTCGTACTGCTGATTAACGGCTTTACAAAGGGGGATTGGGGCGATGCGCTTCTGTTTTCCATCACGATCGCCGTGGGCCTGACACCGGAGATGCTGCCGGTCATCATGACTTCCACACTGGCGAAAGGGGCTGTTCTCATGTCAAAGCATCAGGTTATCGTCAAAACCCTGGGAGCCATACAGACCTTTGGCGAGATGGATGTACTCTGCACCGATAAAACCGGCACCTTAACGGAAGACAAAATTATTCTGGAAAAATATATGAACGCAGTAGGTGAGGACGATAACCGTACACTGCGTCATGCATTTCTCAACAGCTATTTCCAGACGGGCCTTAAAAATCTGCTTGACTTAGCCATCATAAACCGTGCTCATGAAAACGGGATTGAGGCAGTCCTGGACAGCTACACCCGGTTGGATGAGATCCCCTTTGACTTCTCCCGCCGCAGAATGAGTGTGCTCCTGGAAGACCAGAACGGCAAACAGCAGCTGGTAACCAAGGGAGCCGTGGAGGAAATGCTGGCAATCTGTTCCTACACCGAATGGAACGGGCAGATCCTGGAGCTGGATGAAACTCTTTTGCAGAAGGTTCAGGCTGTCTGCGAACAGCACAACAGGGACGGTCTCCGGATGATTGCGGTGGCACAGAAAAACGATGTGGCCGGTGTGGAATTGAGCGTAGACGATGAGCGGGACCTGGTACTGATCGGTTTTGTAGGGTTTCTGGACCCGCCCAAGGAAAGTGCAAAGGCGGCAGTCACAGCCCTGGATAACCACGGCGTACGGACGGTTGTTCTGACAGGCGACAGCGAAGGCGTCGCTGTCAAAGTATGCAGTAAGGTGGGTGTGGAGACTTCCCGCTATCTCACGGGAAAAGAAGTGGAGGCCATGGATGACGCTGCACTGTCAGAATCTGTGGAACACTGCAGTATCTTTGCGAAGCTGTCTCCTTCCCAAAAAGAGCGGGTAGTGAAAGCGCTTCAGGCCAACGGGCACACAGTTGGATATATGGGAGACGGAATTAATGATGCGCCGCCGCTTCACCAGGCGGACGTAGGCATTTCCGTAGACACCGCTGTAGATATAGCGAAGGAAACCGCGGATATCATTTTGTTGAAAAAAGACCTGATGGTATTGGAAAAAGGCGTGGTGGCCGGGCGCAGGACCTTTGGGAATATCGTCAAATATATTAAAATGGCGGCTTCCGGCAATTTTGGAAATATGATATCGGTGATTGCCGCTTCCATATTCCTCCCCTTCCTTCCCATGCTGCCAGTTCAGATTTTGACCCAAAATCTGCTTTGTGATTTTTCGCAGATGGGGATTCCCTTTGACAATGTAGATCCGGAATACTTACAAAAGCCGCGAAAGTGGGAAACCCGGTCCATCAAATCCTTCATGGCCTTTATGGGGCCGCTGAGCTCCGTCTTTGACATCCTCTGTTTTGCAGTCATGTGGTGGATTATCAAGGCAAATACGCCGGAACTGGCTCCGCTTTTTCAATGCGGCTGGTTCGTATTCGGAACCGTATCCCAGGTTCTGGTCATTCACATGATACGCAGCGGGAAAATCCCATTTATACAGAGCTTGGCCGCAAAGCCGCTGCTCTTATCAACCGCGGTCGTTGCCCTGTCAGCCATTCTGGTGAGTTTCTCCGCAATGGCCTCCGGCCTGGATATGGCTCCCCTGCCTCTTGGATTTCTGCCATGGCTGGTACTTCTTCTTGCGGGATACTGCCTGTCAACGCAGTTTTTTAAGGGGATTTATATTCGAAGGTTTGGGGAATGGCTGTGAGATGGCCCTCCCGCCACGAAAGGATATCCAAATGAATCAAATTTACGAAATTCTGGATCTAATCAAAATAAGGCCTGCAATGTATATCAGGCATCACTGCATTACCTCCCTGTACAGCTTCCAAAATGGGTATTCCATGGCTCTTAAGAGGTTGTCCATCGAGGATCATACCGACACCTTGCTGTTTCCGTTTTGGTTTTTCATGAGTATGCTGCACGCCAATGCGGCTATTATGAATCAACCTTCAGCTGGAAAAATAAGATATTGGACCATACCAACCTCGATAAGAGCCAGGGGCTGGATTCGTTTTTTAAAAAGAGTTCATATATCCCGATCCGGTAAAAGTCCATCTTGCAGAATTGGCGCCAGGGTATTTACTGCTGATAGAAACTAAGGAGAAATACTTCCTGATCAACTCTCTCCTAACAAACAGGCGCCTTTGGTCTATGCGGAACAGTGTTTTGGCTCTATTACAAATTGGTAATGCGAAGGAATTGATAATCTGGTATTTGATAAAGAATTCGTATTTTAGACCGTTCATTTATAAAAAGAGACCAATACTGCATCATCCTGATATCATGAAAAAGCTGTAATCCAGCCAATTTCCCTAAACCAGGAATTTTGGCTGGATTACAGCTTTTTCTCTATTTGCATTCAGATTCCATTAATCTTCTGTTCACTCCAGCAATTCACGAATCCTGGCAGCAATACGATCTGCTGTCAAGCCATACATCTCAAATAAATCAGCGCTGGAGCCTGAACGTCCAAACTCGTCTCTCATTCCCATCTTTAGAACTTTACATGGACAGTGTTCTGTGACGTATTCGCTGACCGCTCCGCCAAGGCCGCCAATCGTATTATGATCCTCTATAGTAATAATGCATGCTGTATCTGACACCGCAGCCTCTATCGCTTTCCCGTCAATTGGTTTGATGGAATACATATCAACAACCCTTACCCTGATCCCCTCTTTTATCAGCTGATCTGCTGCACGAACTGCAAAATCCACCATGCGGCCACAGGCCATAACAGTCAAACGGTCCCCATCCCGAAGTACTCTGCTTCCTCCCAGTGTAAATTCCATATCCTCCGGGTAATATTCCTGATTGACTTCCCGTCCGAATCTCATATAAAATGGCCCGTCTGTCTCCGCCATCAAATGCGTAAGTTTTGCAGTCATATTCGGTGTGGACGGAGCCAGAACTCTAAGCCCTGGTATAGCGCGCATAATAGCCATATCTTCTATGGCCTGATGTGTCGCACCGTCAAAACCAGTTTCCAGCCCTGCATGAGTTCCCACTATTTTTACGCTATAACCATTATAACAAATCATATTTCTCACCTGATCAAGCGCCCTCATACTTGTAAATACTGCAAAGGAAGCCACAAACGGAATCATACCGCAGCTCGCTAATCCGGCAGCTATGGATACCATATTTTGCTCTGCAATCCCACATTCAAAAAAACGATCCGGAAAATCCCTAATGAACTCACCATAATTTAGTACATTTATGCAGTCAGAATCTACAACCGTAATCCGTTCATCCTCCATTGCCAGCTTGTGTACCATATTCCCATAAGCAACTCTGTTAGCTATCATATCTTCACCTCCTTAAGTGCGTAAGTGATCGAAATTACTTTCTCCCTTTCCCAGTTCAGTCAATGCAGCATCATACTGTTCTTCTGTCGGTACAGCCCCGTGCCACTCCGCTTTTCCTTCCATAAAAGAAACTCCTTTTCCCTTAACCGTATTGGCAATAATCATAACTGGTTTATCCTGTTTGCTCTTCTCTTCATGGCTCTCTTGTGTAACATGATCCAGTATTTCAATAATTTCGGAAATCGAATGACCGTTTATCTTGTAGGTTTTCCATCCAAACGAGTCGAACTTATCTTTTATATCCCCCAGGGGCATAATCTCTTCATTGGTACCGCTCATCTGCACCTCATTATGGTCCAGAATCGCAATCAAACGATTTAATCGGTACTTGGAAGCAGTCATAGCAGCTTCCCATATCTGTCCTTCTTCAATTTCACCATCTCCCAGCATACAGTACACAAAAAAATCCTTTTTCATCGTCCTTGCTGCAAGAGCCATACCTGCAGCAGCCGACAGCCCCTGCCCCAAAGGCCCCGATGACATATCAATTCCCGGCGTCTTAGGATTGGGTGCTCCCTGCAGATGGCTATCTGCCTGACGCAGATGACTCATATCTTCCACGGGAAAAAATCCTCTTTTTGCCAATGCGGCGTACAAGATTGGTGCCGAGTGCCCCTTACTCAGTACAAAACGATCCCGATCCTCCCACCCAGGCCGTTCTGGATCTAACCGCATTTTATAAAAATAGAGAACTGTTATTATTTCGGCAGCAGACAGACAGCCTCCAATATGACCGGATTTCGCCCTGTATACGGATTCAATTGTTTCTATTCTGAGCTGATTTGCAATTGTTTTTAATTTCATCATATCATACATCGCTGTTACTCCTTTCCATCAGCAATTGCTCTAAAGCCAGTGCACTTACCTTTGCAGCAAACTCCGGATAATCCCGTTTTTCATTTACCTCTGCGGTAATCCAGCCATTATATCCAGTCTCGTGCAATGCCTGCATCACTTTCACAAAATCAATATCTCCACTAAGCAAATTTACAAAACCCTGAACCGAGGAACAGCCTTTTCTAAAATCTTTTACATGAACCCGTTTCATGCGGGACCCCAGAATCCGGATCCATTGCTCCGGATACCCGGAGGGCAGTACATTGCCAATATCAAAATACGCCTGTACATAGTTGGAACCGATCTCATCAATAAACTGCCGCATTTCTAACGGTGACATTAAAAAATGGTTCCAGATATTTTCAATTCCCACCGTCACTCCCACCCTTTCAGCGATGGGAGCAATCTCCTCAAATGCCTGAAGTGAACGTTCATATGCTGTTTTATAATCAATAATTTCCAGTCCCGGATGATAGTCCTCTTCTCCATGAATCCGGAAGGAGGGGTGAATTTCGTCAGAAATAAAGTCTGCTGTTACGAAGCCCGGCAGAGCTAATGCCACCTCCGAGTGAAGTTCAGCTGCTATATAAAGCTGTTTTCGCAGCATCTCTCCGGCTTTTTTTCGTATCTGAGCATCATTGCTGGTAAAAGAACATTTCCAGTTTAAACTGCTGCTTACTGAAATAATTTCTATCCCGGTCTCCTTCGCCGTCCGCCGGATCGTCATCAGTTCTTCTTTCCTGCAGTCCGGCTGCAGTTCCCCTTTTTCAACAATTACAAGTTCTATTCCCTCAAATCCCAATCTCTTAGCAAATTCCATCTTCTCCCTTAAATTCATCGTATGTGGGAGCCCCCAGTAATGGATACCTTTTTTCATATGCCCCTCCCTGTCAGCCATTGATACGCTTACTCACGAATCACTGCAGCAATCAATAGAATAACGATTTATTGAAAACTCCGGTGTTATTGCCTTTGCGGTGGCTGCTGCCAACAAGCCAAGATTCTTAATATCGCTTAAGGAACACGTCTCCACAGGCGAGTGAGTATATCTGGCAGGATAACCGAGATCCAGACACGCCACTCCCTCATTTTCCATCTGTACGTAGGCTGATTCCGTTATAATTCCAAGAGATGCAAACCGCTGATGAGGGATTTTTTCCCTCAAAGCGCACTCCTCTGCAAGTCTGGCCAGACCTTCATGGGGGATCATCCCATTTAAAGTCCCTCTCCCATGGAAATTATAAAAATTAATGGTCGGCCCTTTGTCAAGCGCATTCTGATATTTCGTTTTCAAATCTGGAGTATCTCCCGCAAGTACCACATCCAGCCCCAATGCCACATCCGGTTTTAACCTTCTGACCGCAAATGCAGCGCCGCGAATATTAAACTCCTCCCAAACCGTACCAACAAAATGTACAGTTGAAGCTGGCCTGTCTTCCCATAACCTCTCGGCAGCAAGAACCAATGCAGTCAGCCCGCCCCGGTCATCTAAAGCAGTACCACTTACTTTATCTCCTGCAAGAGGTTGAAAAGACGGTTCATAAATAGCAGGACAGCCAACATCCACGCCCAGCTCCCTTACCTCCTGCTCTGTTGCAGCTCCGACATCTACATAAAGATTCGTCACCATATCGACCTTGTATTTTTCTTCTGCCGAAGCCGCATGATGTGCTTTGTTTCCAATCAAACCAGGTATGAAATCACCACGTACCGTGCGTATCCATAAACGCAGTGCAGGCAGCACCTTTTCCGGTATCCCCCCTAATCTGTCCAACTGGATATAGCCATCCGGTTCGATCCTTCTTACAATAAATCCCAGTTGATCTAAATGGGCGTACATCATCACCGAAGGTGATTCAGGATCTGTTCCATCCAGCGTTGCCATCACATTGCCCATGCGGTCTAACATAATACGGTCAACAAACGGGCGTATTTTACTGGAAAATACCTCTGCAGCTCGTTTTTCGTAACCGGATGGAGCCGGTGCCAGGCAAAGTTCTTTTAATACCTCTTCTGCATTCATTCTATTCCTCCTTCAGTTCCTTTAACATTTCTAACGGATCAGGGCTCTGAAATACCAGACGGCCTAAGACTGCTCCATGAACCCCTGCTTCTTCAAGCTCCCGAAGCGTTTCCCTGGTCACGCCTCCATCTGCATACAATTCTACTCCTGCCGGAATATTTCCTGCTAAGCGGATTAAGCGTTCCACTGCTGGTCCATATACTTTTTCTTCTAAATAATCAGGCTCCGATGTCATGAGGAGCAGCTGATCCATATTACCCAGAAAAGGCTTTACTGCTTCTACCGGTGTTTTTATATTGACAGCCAGCCCCGGCTCCAATCCAAGTGCCCGGCAGTGATTGAGAAAATGAAGTGGATAGTCAAGTGCTTCCAAATGGGCTATCACAGAATCCACTCCGCAGGCGGCGAGACCGTCTAAATACGTTTCTGGATGAGTAACCATTAAATGTACCTGAATATACCTTTTCCCCGCTTTTTTACATATCGCCCTGACCGCCTTCATTCCAAACGTAATATTGGGAACGAAGTTTCCGTCCTCGATATCTATATGCAGATAAGGCCATGCCTCCAGTTTTTTTAAGACCTCTCCCACTGCCAAGGGATCGGCTGATGCAATCGATGGCATCAGTTTCATTACTTTATCCTCCCATATATGCCTTTCCCGCTTACCACCATCTGATCTGCTCAGTCACATATTTTCTTAACTCAACAAATTGTGGATCAGTAAAGTCTCTCGGCCTCGCTAAGTCAACGACCAGTTCTTCTTTAATCGCAGCCGGTTTATTGGTCAGGATAATTATCCTGTCTGCAAGATAGACCGCTTCTTCAATATTATGAGTGATAAAAAGAACTGTACTTTCAAATTTTTTCCACAGCCTTATCACTTCATCTTCCAGGTAATAGCGCATCTTAATATCCATCTGTCCATAAGGCTCGTCCATCAAGAGCAGATCCGGATACAGGGCAAAACTTCGCCCGATTACGATTCGCTGTTCACTACTGGTAGATAATTGATGAGGATATTGTTTCCGGAACCTGGTAAGCCCTACCAATGAAAGAATTTCTTCTGTTCTTCGATAGATTTCCTCTTTAGGGAGCTTTTTTAATTTCATTCCAAACATGATGTTCTCTTCCACGGTAAGCCAGGGAATGGCGGAAGGCTCCTGAAATGCAAAAGAAATATTATGTATCTTTGGATCCGCCGTTTTCCCGTCAATTAAAATTTCTCCCGATGTCGGTTGGATAAGCTGCGTAAGTAAATTTAAAAATGTTGTCTTTCCGCAGCCTGTAGGCCCAACCACGCAGATAAATTCTCCTTTCTTTACTTTAAATGAAATATGATCCAAAACCTTTAAATCTCCGAAGTTTTTGGTAAGCTCTTTCACTTCAATTTTATAATTTTCCGTCATATACTGCACCTTTTTCTATATCGACAAATCCGTGTTTTCTGAAATCTCACGGCGCATCTGCAAAAACCTACAGTCCATCATGTCTCTGGGGCGCGGCAAATCAACTTGATACACCTGCTTCACTCTTGCCGGACACTCCGTAAGAAGGATAATACGGTCTCCCAGCATCAATGCCTCCTCAATATTATTTGTGACAAATAAAATAGTTCTCTTCTCCTTCTCCCAGATTCGCGCAATTTCTTCTTCCATATTATATCGGGTCTGTGCATCCAACTGTCCAAATGGTTCATCTAAAAGCAATATCTGCGGGTCATTTGCATAAGCTCTCGCGATTCCGACTCTCTGCTTCATACCACCGGACAGTTGCTTTGGCAGATGCTCTTCAAAGCCATGCAGGCCCACCAGATCAATGTAATGCTGAGCCTTTTCCCGTCGTTCACGCTTCGGTATTCCACGCATTTTAGGTCCCAGTTCTACATTTTCCATAACGGTTTTCCACGGAAGTGTCCCAATCTTTTGAAACACCATTCCCATATCCGGATTTGGTCCCACCACCTTCTTACCGTCTAAATAAATATTTCCGTAATCGGGCTGCATCAGACCGGCAATCATGTTTAAAATGACAGTCTTCCCGCAGTGGCCCGGTCCCAGCAGGATCAGGAACTCATTATCCTGTACCGTAAGCGACAGTTCCCTCACCACCTCATGGTTCTTTCCGTTTTCCATGGAAAAACATTTGCTTATATTCTGTATATCTAATCTGATTTTATATTCTCGCTCCATGGACATATCCGCCTTTCAAGAAGATCCGTGAAAATAGAAATTACAGTTCCAACAATGGCGATAACAATCATGCCGACCATAATAAGCGGAACATCAAAGGCATCCTGTCCTCTGGTAATCAAAAATCCCAGTCCTGCCTTAGCTCCTATCATCTCAGCCGCAAGAACGACCATTAGTCCGCCACTTGTAGCAGTTCTAAAGCCTGCAAATATCGACTGCATAGCTGATGGCAACGCAATTTCAGTAAGCAGTTTTCTATCATTGGCATGGAACATTCTTCCTACATCCAGGTATAATGGCTCCACTAAACGAATCCCGGTCGCGGTATTGACTACCACCGGTGTAAAGGTCCCAATAAATACAATGATAACTTTGGGAAACTCCCCAATACCAAACCACATAACAATCAGGGGAAGCCATGCGATCGGAGGAATAGGACGAATAAATTCAAACAGAGTACCGAAAATAGCGTTAAAAGTTTTATTCCACCCGATTAATATACCGAATGGAATCCCTATCCCCAGAGAAAATAATAATGCTAAAAAAATACGTTTTAAACTCGCTAAAATATGCCCAAAGATCATATATCCATTAATTGGCTTTTCGAACGTTTTAACAAATCGTTTCATTACCAGATCCGGCCCTGGTACAAGATCCGAATTACCTCTGGAAATCTGAACCCATAAGAGGAATAACAATACCAATGACAATGCAGGCGCTATCGTATATAAAATATGTTCGAACCCCTTTTTCCAGTTTGTAACTTTTTTCATCAGACAGTCCTCCATTTCACAAAAATATGCTCCAGCTTTGTGAATATCCATGAGAACGCAAAACCCAGAATTCCAATTGTAACCATTCCTAATACAATGATATCGACTCGCCCAAACTGCCGCCCCATATTAATCATATAACCAAGTCCGGCATTAGCAGCCAGCAGCTCTGCCGCTACCAATGTGCTCCATGCAGAGTTAAGTGCTATTCGTATTCCTGCAAAAGTCATGGGCAGAGAAGAGGGGATTCCTATTTTCAGAAATATCGTAAAGTCTGATGCCCCATACGTTTTCGCTACATTAATCAAAGTCTGATTCGTACTTTTGATTCCTGCTGTGGCATTAATGACACAAGGGACAAAGGAGGCAAAAAATATAATCATTGCTTTAGCCTCAAGGCCAATCCCAACCCACAGAATGGTCAGGGGAATCCACGCAATTGGAGGAATTGGGCGCATGATCTCAAATATAGGGCGAACAAAACGGCTGACTGTCTTATACCAGCCCATAAGCCAGCCCAGGGGAACCCCAATCACAATTGCAAGAAGCAGACCACTGCATGCAACCTTTAAGCTGACCAGTATATTCGTCTGCAGCAGGGATCCATCCGGGCTTTTATTATTCAGCTTATCAAACAAAGCCGCAAATACCTTTGTCGGCGCAGGCAAAATTTTATCTGATAGTATCCCGGCAGTAACACAGCCCTGCCAGATGAGTAAAAAAGTCAGAACGCTGAGTACGGAAATTACCGCATACCGGTCTAAGATTTTTTTCATAATCAGCCACCTTTACTCCTTCATTGCCGCAATTTCATTGATGATATCTGCTTTAAAATAGCCGCCCAACAATTTGGTATCATCACCTTTCTGATAGCTTCCGTTCCTGATATAGAATAACAGTGGGTCGTTATGCATCGCTTCTATTAACAACATCGCTCCATCTTCCGTTTTTTCATTAAAAAGTTTTACGTTATCTGACAGGCTGTAATGGCGATTGTTTTCAAGAACTGTCCGGTTCTCTTCCAATGTACCTGTTGCTCCTGCTTCCTCATTAATTTCCGTAAACATTTCAACCGCCTTGTCAAAATGTTCCTCACTGCTGTAAATCCAATTAACAGTGGCAAAATAAAGTTCCATCCATTTTTTGATCGCTTTATATTTGGCCGGATCTTCATAACTTCTGGGATTCGCACACATAACCGTAGGCAGTTCAATTCCCAGATCATTTGCGCTCATAACCACAGTGTAGTTTTTCTTCATTTCATCCGCATATGTAAAACTGCCCCAAAGCGCTCCAATCTCCCCCTTATTTGCCCGAAGCGCCGTATTGATACCAGGAACATCCATATGAGTCATTGCTACGTCAGTATCAGACAAGCCGAATTTACTCAGACCTGTAGATAAAACATAATGAAGTGTAGACCCTGTAGGAATCAAAATTTCTTTTCCTTTCCATGTATCTGCCGTACCATAAATGGCCGGGTAATCTTTTAATGTATTACCTGCTGAAACAACATCTGAATCATTTTTTGCAAAAATGCGCAGGGAATCGTAATCTCTTGCCGCAGCTCCGATCACAACCATGTCCTGGCTGATAACGCCTGTCAGAACCCCTCCTAACCCAATCGTTCCGCAGTCCCAGGAATCAGAAGCCATCGCCTCCACCATGACGGGTCCATTTCCAAATGTCTCTATATTGGCTTTTATTCCTGTCTTTTCATAACCGCCCATTTTATCAATCAAATAGATAATCATTCCATGATGGGAACCAGTCAAATATCCAAAATTCAGCTCAGTCTCTGTTTCTAAGGGCTCAATTCCATCATAAATTCCTGCCTCTTCTCTTCCCGTTTCTTCTTTCCCGCTATTTCCCGCAACACCATTATTATCTGTCTTTTCTGCACTTTGACTACATGCAGCAAGAGTTCCCAGCACTAATAACAGACTTAATAAAAGACAAAACCATTTCTGTAACCTTCTCCTCATAAGATACCCCTTTCCCTTCTTATCGAAATTCCTTCACAAGATCCATAAATGCCTTCACTCGGTTATAATCAACTCCATTTTCAAATTTTCCTTCTTTTTTAAATGTTGTTCCTACAATGGCGCCATCTGCCACAGATAACTGAGTTGTAATATTCTCAATTCTGCACCCCGTATTGGCCAGCACCACAGTATCCGGCACAGCCGATTTCACTTCACTCAAAATCTGGGTATCTGTGCTTTCCCCTGCAGTCAGTCCGGAAACACATAAAGCATCCGGTCTGCAGTTAAATACGGTTGTCTTTGCCACCTCTCTGATATTGCGCTGTTCTACGTAAACAGCCGCTTCCGGAACTATATTAAACAGTAATTTAACATTCTGTGCGCCAACCGCATGCTGGTGGCGCACCGTCTCACCGCAGTTCGTATTCCATAATCCAAAATCACTGGCATAGACACCTGTAAAAATCTCTCTCACAAAACAAGCCCCGGTAGCAACTGCCAGATCCAGAGATGCCTTGGCATCCCATAAAACATTTACCCCAAAAGGAACTGTAATTTCTGATCTTATCTCCCCGATCACGCGTCCCATTGCAGCAAGTGTCTCTTTCTTTACATCAGTAAGGTAAGGAAGGCTGAATTCGTTAGAAAACATGACTGCATCCACCCCTCCATCCTGAAGCGCATGAAGGTCTTCACGAGCCTTCTCTATCACCCACTCCATTCCCTTTTCCTGGTCATAGCCACTGTCACCCGGCAGCGCCTGAAGATGACACATTGCAATGATAGGTTTTTCAGTTTTGAATACTTCTTTTAGCCAATTCATCATAAACCCCTTTCTTTTTCAGGCATACACATTATGCCAAATATACATTCTTTACTTTTTCCTTCATTCTGTGCAGGCTGTTTTCATCGATAGCCTTATCAATAATCACCCCATCAAGATCCGTGAGATCACAAACTTTAATTAATGCCACTCTTCCCATCTTACTGTGATCACCAATCAATATCACCTGTTTTCCTGCCTGAACCAGCAGTCTCTTAATACTGGCCTCCATCACATTTGTATTGGAAATCCCAAAATCTACATCAATAGCATCTGCTCCCAGGAAAGCCTTGTCTACACGAATATTACGGACGTAATCTTCCACCATGCTGCCCAAAAGCACATTATTATACCCCTGGCGACGGATTCCTCCCGTTACAATCATAGTTGAGGTTGGATGGAGGGTTAAATTTCCTCCAATAAACAAGTCATAAGTAATGACTGTCAAATTGGGAACATCGGATAATTCACTTGCCAGGTAATAGGTTGTCGTTCCTGAATCCAACAGAATTGTATCGCCCTCGTGCACAAAGGACGCCGCCAATTTAGCAATTTGCTTTTTTTCATGCAGCATAATCGTCATCTTCTCATTATGCTGCCATTCAAACGAAGAAGTGTTATCATTCTTTCTGACTGCTCCCCCATGAGTCCTGACTAAAAGCCCCTGCGTGTCTAAGTCATCCAGATCCCGGCGCACCGTCGCATCGGATACGTCGAGATAGTCTGCCAGTTCCTTAATTTGAACGCTGCCATGTTCCTTCATGTATTCCATTATTTTTTGCAGCCGGCCGGCTGGAATAATAGAAGTTTTTTGTTCCATGTTCCTTTCCTTTCCTGGTCTTTTTCTCTTTTGTATTTTTGATTTTTTTTGAAATATTTTGTAACTTTCTGACATATTTCGCATTTTTATTATCACATATGTGTCGAATAATGTCAATATTTTTTACAAAATTGACATTTTAACATTTTAGTTTGCAAATTTTATCAAAAAAAGGTCTTGGTTACAGACAATATAGTCTACACCCAAGACCTCATTACTATTTACATGCCAATTCTTTTATGCCGTATACTTCACAAACTGAATCCCTTCCACATTCTCCAGAAACCGGAGCACCGCCTCCCGGCTCTTGTGCTCCGTATTCTTCAGGCTGATCACCGCCTTCTGAAAGCCTTTTCTCTTCTTCTCGATCCGGACCTCGCCGATCACCAGGCCCACAGAGGAAAATTCCTGAACCAGATCCGTCATTTTGACCGCGTCGTCCAGTTCCACATAGACACTGAGCCAGACGTCATCAAAAATCAGATGATACTCCAGCTTCTTCAAATGCGTCATGATAAGCGACACGGCCAGGGTTGCAATGATCCCGGCCTCATAGAATCCAATCCCGATACTCAGCCCGATACACGCAGCCGTCCACAGTCCTGCTGCCGTGGTCAGCCCCTTTATCTTTGTCTTGCCCGAGATAATGATGCTCCCTGCGCCCAGAAAACCGATGCCGCTGACCACCTGCGCCCCCAGTCTCGCCGGATCGCCGGTCTGGAAATGGTAGTACATATACTGTCCGGTCAGCATGACCATGGCCGCGCCCATGCAGACCAGCATATACGTCCGCATTCCGGCCGGCTGATGTGCTTTGCCCCGCTCTATCCCGATCACACCGCCGCAGACCATGGACATCACAATCCGCAGGGTGATGGAAGCCAGATTGATGCCTTCCAGATATTCCAATGCCGTTGTCACTGTCTCCATGTATTCCCCTCTCATGCCTGTCTGTCACAGCGTGCTCAGACAGACACCCGTTTCACTGATTTTTTCTTCTTGAGTTCTCCCACCAGCAGGGCCGCATCCAGCTCATCCGGTGCTTTTAAAACAGCGTTCAGTACGCACAGCGAATCCTCGTCGGTCAGCTTGATATTCTCCATCCTGCAGCCCGCATCCTCTATCGTCTTATTGATATAGGAAAAGATATCTTCCTTGTCGCTGTCCTTGTACTCGATCTCCAGTTCTCTCTCCTCTCCCGCCTTCCTGGAAAAATACCCCCGCCGCCCCAGAAACACTTCAGAAACCATTACAATAACTGTAGATACCACGCCCAGCACATACATGCCGCAGCCCATGGCCATGCCCACTCCCACCGTGGCCCAGATACCTGCGGAGGTGGTGATTCCACTCACATTATTATTGCGGAAAAAGATGATTCCCGATCCGATAAATCCAACCGCCGTCACGATGCCGGCCGCCACCCGGGACGGGTCAAGGCGGACGTATTCGCCGAGAACATCATTAAAGCCGTACTTGGAGATGATCATCATGGTCGCAGCCGCCACCGAGATGATGACGTGTGTCCTGACTCCCGCCGTCTTCTTCCTGCTCTGCCGTTCGTAACCGATCAGCCCGCCGCATACTGCCGCCCCGATAAGCCGTGCTACATAAATCCATTGTTCCATCATAAAATCATTCAACTGCTCTGCCTCCTGAAAAACAGGAATACCGCATGATTTCTTTCATGCGGCGCCCTGTTATAATCTTCTTTTGCTTTTTAATCTCTTTCTTACTCCTATAATTTCTTTCCTGCTTCTACAATCTCCTTCTCAGCCCCTTGCCACCTTTTTCTCAAACCGTCTCTGTCTCCATCTTCTGATGCGTTCCATCCCATCTCCCTGTCCGAAATACAGTGCAATGGAAGAAAGAATCATCAGTACGACCGTATATACAAAGCCCATGGCCCTGGCATCGATGGAGGCCGACTCGTCTGAAGCCGCCTTCACGACGATGCCGAGAGGCTGGAACAGCGGATGATACAGAAATACTGATAAATCGTAGTCCGACAGCATCCCGTTGAAATTCAGGATAATGATGGACATAATCGCAGGGAATATCACCGGAAGAATTACTTTTATCATCGTATAGAGCGTACTTGCGCCCATACACTTTGCCGCTTCCTCCAGATCATTGTCGATGCTGAAGAATGCCGCCTTCACCATCCGGTACGAGAACGGCAGCTTGACGACCGTATACCCCACAAGCATCAGAACCAGCGTCCCCACCATAACATAGTTAAACAGAATCGGCTGGCGCTCCCCGTAGGTCGTGGTCAGTCCGAGAGCAATCAGAGTCGCCGGAAGCAGCCACGGAATCAGCATGCCCCACTCGAAAAATACATCATATTTATGTTTTGCCGTGCGCACAAACCGGGCGCAGATCACGGCCATCAGCACAGCCAGAACAGCCGCCAGCAGAGAGTATACAATGCTGACAAGATACGGCTTAATCGCTTCTGCGCTCGTAAACAGTTTCTGGTAATTCGCAAGAGTAAACGAATTCAAAGTCAGATTACCCGTCTTTATGGTCAGCGAATCACAGAATGAGTAAACGATAACCAGGATAATCGGTATCACATAGATGGCAAACATGGCGTAAGCAACCACATGGGCCGCCACATTGAATACCGGATTGGTGATCTTCTGCTTCTTTAACTTTGCCTTTGTCTTTGAGACAGATATGTAGTTTCCGCCCTTTTCAATCCTGCTGAACACCGCCAGCAGAATCATCGTGGCAATGCCCAGAAGAACCGCCAGAAATGCTGCAACCTCTCTGGAGAAGCTGGATTTGGCAAATGTAATGATCATGGGGTTGATCGTCTGGAAGTTCTCCCCGCCGACAATCAGCGGCGCCGACATGGCGCCCAGGCCTGTCAGGAACGTCAGGATGGTGATGGCAAAAAAAGTGGGTTTTAACACCGGCATGACGATCTGGAAGAAAATTCTGCTTCCGGAGGCCCCCATATTTTTCGCCGCCTCTATGGTGTGGTAATCCAGTCCATGAATCGCATTCTTTAGAAACATCATATGATTCTGGGTACAGGAAAATGTCATAACAAACACGACCGCGCCGTATCCCACAAACCAGTTGGGGTTCATGCCCGGGAATACGGATACCAGAAGCTTTGTCAGCAGTCCGTTGGCCCCGTAGACGTATTTGTAGCCGGATACCAGAACGACACCGCCGTAGATCAGCGAACTCATATACGCAAGTTTTAATATCTTTGCACCTTTGATATCCCAGTATTCCGTCAGAAGAACGCTTAACGTCCCCACGATGTTGACCGTAACCACCAGGGTAAATGCCAGAATGAAGCTGTTCACCAGGCTCTTCATGGCCCTTGCTGAGCCGAAGACCTTTCCGAACACTTCCGTGGAAAACTGGCCGTTTTTATAGAAGACGCTGACCAGAAGGTTTAAGTTCGGATAGATGACAAATGCGACAATGGCCCATACAATGACAATTTTTAAAATCAGGGTCTGTATACTGAAAGACTTCCTTTTGCTTCTCTGTTTCATACAAACTCCCTCCTTTTAAAATTGCATGATATCCCTGGGATTTACATAGATGTCCAGTTCCTGGCCGATTTCCATAAATGGCTGTCCATCGTTCACATGGATCACACGGAGCTCGCATCCCATGACCTCCACGCGATACTTCGTCATCACTCCGTTATAATCGTAATCCCGGATCACTCCGTGCAGCTTCGCATAGCCCGGAATCTCATTTAAACGGATTCGTTCGAGACGCACATATCCGCCCTTGCTGCCATCCAGCGCGTAGCCAGTCTGTGTCGTGATTTCACTCAGTACAGAGGCATTCAGCCTGTTGATCTCCCCGATAAAGTCACAGACAAACTCCGATCCGGAATGGTTATAGATGTTGTACGGTTTATCCACCTGCTCTACGAATCCGTTGTTAAATACAGCGATCCGGTCGGATAAGGTAAGGGCCTCCTCCTGATCGTGGGTAACGTACAGGGTCGTGATTCCCAGATTCTTCTGCAGCTTTTTCAGTTCTCCCCGAAGCCCCACTCTCAGCTTGGCATCCAGATTGGAAAGCGGCTCATCGAGACACAGAATCTTCGGTTCCAAAACGATGGCTCTGGCTAATGCCACACGCTGCTGCTGGCCGCCGGATAATTCGGATACGTTTCTCACCAGCTGCTCTGACTTAATCTCAATCACCTTTGCCACATCCTTGACCTTCTTATCAATCTCCGCCGCCGAAAGCTTTTTCACCTTTAAGCCAAACGCCAGGTTCTCATAGACGGTCATGGTCGGAAATAAGGCATAGCTCTGAAATACCATACCGATATTTCTTTTCTCTACCGGAGTGTGGGTAACGTCTTTTCCATCAATCAGGATCTGTCCCGCGCTGGGCTCCAGAAAACCAACGAGAGCCCGTAACGTCGTTGTCTTTCCGCAGCCTGACGGTCCCAGGAAAGTAAAGAACTCCCCGTCGCCAATCGTTAAATTCAAATCCCTGATGGCTACAAAATCCCCGTATTTAATCTCAATATGTTTAAACTCAATCATCCTTTTCCTCTCCTTACAAAGAGGCGGTATCATTTATCTTCATAAACCATACCGCCGTCCGTCATCTACTGTAAGAACTCAAGCTCACATTTTTCAACCCACTGATCAATATTTGCTGCAACAAATCCCCAATCCATATCCTGCGGATGAACCTGATCCATAAATTCCTTGATATCGGCTGGAGCTTCCTCTACCGCCTTTGGCTGGCACGGAATGGTGCCGAACTGATTCATCCACTCAGCCTGAACCTCCGCTGAACCAAACCAGTTAGCGAAATCAACTGCAAGATCGCGCTTCTTGGACCCCGTAATCATGGCTACCTGCTCTGTTACGTATGGTACGCCCACCTCCGGAACCATAATCTGGAACTTATAATCTCTCTCTGTCTGATTCTGAAGAACGCCGCTTCCCCACATCTCTGTGATCGGAACCGTGCCGGAGATTGCATTTCCGACGTAGTCCTCTCCCTGTACCTCCATGTGGCCGTTCTGAATCCAGTTCTTTACGAAATCCCATCCTTCATCGGAAATCCCATATTCTCCGCTGTCATCTCTGTAGCGTACAAGCAGGCTGGCAAGAATGGTCTTACCGGTGCCGCCTCCGAAGTTTAAGATGGTATATTTGTCCTTCCACTCGGGATTTACCAGATCGGTATAGTCCTTCGGAGGATTCTGGAGGTCGGCATTCATCATATTGACAAGCGGCTGAATCACGATCGGATAATAGTATCCGTCCTTGTCACCCAGCGTCATATCCACATCTCCGGCCCAGGAAGGCTCCCACTGATCCAGGACATTCTCCGCTTTCAGTTTCTCATATTCGATGGAATTCAGTCCGAACACCAGGTCTGCCTGCGGGTTGTTCTTCTCTGCAATAATTCTGTTCGCCAGGTCACCGCCCTGAATCTGCACTACTTCGACATTATATCCTTCTGTTCCCGCCTTTTCCTTCAGCCATGCGTCTCTGCCGTTGGAACCGGAGTTGGTGTAAATGATCAGCTTCTGGCTCTTGTCCACGTTTCCGCCAGCTGCTGCCGTATCCGCCGCAGCCTCAGTATCGCCTGCCGCTTCTGTTTTCGCTGCTGCCTCCGTCCCTGCGGCTGTCGTGTCCGTCGTCGTATTCTTTGTCCCTGATCCGCAGGCCGCCAGTGACAGTACCATAACTCCCGATAATCCCAGTGCCGCAAATTTTTTTAAGTTCTTCATAATGCTCCTCCTATTTTTTATTTGGTTTGTTTGTTATGTATCCCTTTAACAACGCCGGCCAATCAGTCTGAATAATCTCGAATCCCAGGTCTGTCAATTTTCCCCATGTCTCATCGAAACCGATCTTAATGGCATTATTATCATCCAACAGCCCTGAGAGTACGATCTCATCGTTTAAAGTAATCGCATTCACCCACGGTGCGATGCCTGCACGCTTCAAACGCCCCATGAATTCCGGGCTTAAGAATTCACTGTCCGTATCCGTAAAAATGAGTTCCGCCGCGGCCACATTGATATCGTACTTCTCAAGAATCTCCCATTCTTCCGGGCTCTTCATGATCGGCATATACATGATGCCGGTACCGCTCTCCTCCAGTTCCTTTAAGAGCTCCTCTTCTACACCGGATTTCAAAAGAATCTGATCTTTCATGTCCATGCGGTCTAAAAGAGCAATGATCTCTTTCCAGTAAAACCAGGATCTGTCGATGTTAATCAGACACTTCCCGCGGAAGCTCTCCAGGACCTCTTCCAAACGCTCCAGCTTCTGTCCGCATACCTGGCGCAGGGAATTCAGTGTAAAAAGCTTCTCCACTTCCTCCGACGACATCGTTCTGATATCCCGCTCAATGCCCAGTTCCAGAGGCTCTTCCCCATTATGGAATGCATAAAATACTCCGTCGGTCGTCATGGACGCATCTACCTCGATCATATCCGCTCCGTGAAGCAGTGCGTTCTTATATGCCAGGCAGGTATTCTGCACCACGTTTCCACCGCAGGTACCGCGATGAGCCGCAATCAAAATCCGGTTCTTATCAATGAGTTCTCTGATTGACTGATTCTTTGTGTACATGTTCCGTACCTCCTTGTCTCTATATCTATTTTATACACCATTTATTGGAACGTGTCAATAGTTTTTCCATATTTATTTGTTGATTTTACATAGATATCACATTGATTTTACATTTTTTTGTGCATTTTAGTATTTAATTTCCTTTACTTCTATATTTTTAGGCTCTTATTCATTGGCACGTTCAAATATTTTTCCGTTATTTTCCTTCTATCGCCAGATTCCATACAAAACTGCCTTTGAAACAGAGACTCCTAAAAATCTAAAAAGGCAAAAAAAGACTGCGAAATAAATTTCAGATATCAGCCTACCTGTCTAAAATTTATTTCGCAGCATCTTTTTTATTTTGTCAAATTCGTTATTTTATCAAACCGTTACCGGTTAAATGCCTGTTCACATTCAGCCTGCGCCTTTTCCAGCGCATCATCCATCCCTTCAATTCCCGAGGCGATGGACCGGATTGCCTTCCCCAGGATATCTTCAAACAGGAATTCATTGAAATCCGGGTTCCGGTCATGCTTATAGAGTCTCCAGCCGGGCTCAAAGGATTTTTCCATATTTTCCAGCCACGGATAGCGCTCCAGGATATCCATATTTCTGCTGATCTGGCGGTTGCAGACGTATCCCCCGAGATAGGTAATGGTTTCCGCTATATCTTTCCGGTACAGCCATTGCAAAAAGCTCATGCACGCGTCGTACTTTTTGCTGAATCTGGAGATTCCCACAGAGCCCCCGCCTGACAATGGCTGTCCGCCGGGAACCGTGTCGTAGGCGATTCGTCCCACCACCTTCGATTCCGGATTGTGAATCATCTCAGAAGCATAGTTGGAGAACACAATATGCATCGCCGTACTGCCTTCTGAAAACTGGCGCGTCGGCTCTCCCCACCACTGGTAGACAGCACTGCCCGCGTACCGGCACGTGTCCAGATAGTTGCGGACTGCCTGTTTCATCTCGGGGATCAGTATGTTTACATTTCCCCGTGCATCGAAGATATCCTTCTTCAGTTCCCGAAACCGCGGCAGAAAATCGCACGCCGCCAGAAACGTCCTTCCGTACGAAGTAACCGCTCCATATCTCGTTCTGGAATCCGGGTTTTCCTTTCTGGTAAAAAATCTGGCCACCTCATTGTATTCTTCAAACGTCTTTGGTATCTCCAGACGCCGTTTGTATTTCTCGAAGAATTCCCTCTTGATCAGCTCATCCTCAAACAAATCCTTCCGATAAAACAGCATCTGCACACAGGCATCCAGCGGAAATGCATACTGAATGCCATGAACCATGGAGTAATTTTCTGAGAGCGAGGGAAGAATCTGCTGCTGCAGCCATTGAACCGAAGAGCTGGAGCCATCGAAGGGTCTGTAGATTTTATCGCCCAGCTCCGTCATCCACGCCATGTCAATACGGACCAGGTCATAGGGGCTGTTCTGCACGCAGGTCTGAGCCATCTTATAGTGTTCATCGTAGGAGACCTCTATCATATTCACTTCAATTCCGGTCTCCCTGGTGAAGGAAGGAAGAAGCATGCCAATCGCCTTGCTGGTCAGATTCTGGATCGTCAGAAAGCAGATGCTCTCTTTCTTACCGGCAGACGGAAGTGATTTCTCATAAAATCCGTCGTTTTCCATGATGATCTGCTGCTTCTTAGCAGGGGCCGCCTCTGCATCTTCTCCGCCCGCATGAATAATCTGCCCCGCTATGTTTCTGCCCATCAGCTTATAGTTCAGCTCATATCTGCACACATCCGGATCGATGCCGATGCTCTTGCTGGTCAGCGCATAGATTACCGGCATCTTTTTATCCGGATTATACTGGTGGGCCGCCTTTAAATAGTCGGCATCCTCCTGACTCATGGCGATCACTGCATCGAATTCCTCCTTGGAGTCCAGAATATCGAACGCCTTATTAAACCACATGCTGTCATCACCGGGAAACAGTTTGCAGGAGCAGTTATCATCTTCCAGCACATCCACCACACCGTTCATGAAGCTCTTGTTGTTGGAATAGATGCTGTTCTCACAGAGCAGAGCCACATTCTGATGGCCGTCCCCGATGCATTTTAGCGCGATATCCCGTCCTGCCTGTTCAAACCCGAAGGATATATAGACGGAGTTCTCCGGCATCCCCTTCACCTTTCTTTCAGCAAAGAAAAATCTGGTATCCGGGGTAAATACCCCCCTGTTCTTGAGAAGGGAACTGACCACCACCACCGCCATGGGATTTAAGGAAAGCGCCTTCTTTACCGCTTTTTCCTCATCACGCTCCAGATTATTGGTGGATATGAGCTCTATGCTGATATCGTGCTCCCGCAGGACCTGTTCCAGCCCGGTATATAAGTCGTTGTAGCATTTTAAGCTGATCTTGGGCACAATGACACAGACTCTCCGCGCCGTACCGGCCCTCAACTGCTGGGCCTGGACATTCATTTTATATCCCATCTCTTTGGCAATTCGCTCCACCAGCTGGATTTTTTCGGCGCTGACGTTCCCTCTTTTATTCAGTACATTGGAAACCGTACCGTGGGATACCCCTGCTTTGGCGGCAATATCTTTGATTGTTGGCATAGGCTGCACCTCGCTTTTGGTTCGTTCAAATTCTACTGTTTTTATTATAGCACGAGGTCAGGCTGTTTTCTATCTGTTTTTTGCAGTGACTTTAGAAGGAAGCTGCACACGGTTCCATGGGCTCTGCCTCCAGCACGAGCCTTACCTGCTCCACCCTTCTGTCTCTCATCTTTATGACGGTTATGCTCATGTGATCATAATAGAACACCTCCCCTTCTTCCGGTATCCGCTCCGCCAGTTCCATCACCCAGCCGCTGACTGTAAACGATTCAAACGTTTCCTCACAGCCCAGCTCACCCATTAGCTTTTCCACGCCGGCATTCCCTGAAACAAGATATTCCTGATCAGAAATCTTCTCGATCTCCTGAACCACGACATCGTGTTCATCCCAGATTTCTCCCACCAGTTCCTCCAGAATATCCTCCAGAGTTACAATTCCCATGGTTCCTCCAAATTCATCGATCACCACCGCAATATGCATTTTATTCTTCTGAAGTTCCTTCAAAAGGACATTGATTTTCTTGCTTTTTGCCACATACAGCGCAGGCCGTACAATCGCTTCCACACCGCATGTACCGCGATACATCCGGTTATAAAAGTCCTTCTGGTAAATAATACCGGTAATATCGTCGATCGTTTCCTTATATACAGGAAGACGGGAGTACCCGGTCTCATCAAACACCGCCGCAATTTCCTCCTTATCCGCATCAATGGAGATTCCCGTCACGTCAACGCGCGGGGTTGCGATATCCATGGCTTCCAGCTCCGTAAATTCGATGGCGCTTTTGATCAGGCGTCCTTCCTGTTCATCAATTCCGCCATCCTGTTTTGCCTCCTCCACGATGGCAAGCAGTTCCTCCTCCGTTATGCCGGGATCTCCCGAAGTCCGGATCAGGAGTGACAGCAGCTTTTTCCACTGCTTGAATAAGTAGTTGGCCGGCGTCAGCACCACCATAAACGCATTTAAAAACGGTGCAGAAAACATGGCAAACTGCTCCGGAGACTCCTTGGCGATACTCTTCGGAGAAACCTCGCCGAAGATCAGAACCACGATTGTCGTCACCACGGTTGAAATGCTCGCTCCCGCCTCATCGCCCAGCAGCTTTACGAATATGACCGTCGCCAGCGACGCGCTTGCAATGTTGACAATGTTGTTGCCGATCAGGATCGTTGACAGCAGCCCGTCATAATTTTCAGACAGCGTTAACACCAGCTGCGCCCTCTTATTTCCCTTCTCCGCCATATTCTTAATCCGGATCCGGTTCAGCGAGGAAAACGCCGTTTCCGTCGCCGAGAAATACGCGGACATGATAATGCATCCAATAATAATCATCAGTGAGATACTCTGTTCTTCCATAAAATTTTCTTTCCTCTCTTCTTTCTTTGCACACACAAAAAGCATAGCCCGCCTTTCCGGAGGAAACGCAGGTTATGCTTCTATGTCAATAATTTCATTCTCTTATTCGATTTTATTAAGCGGTATGTAACCGTCGTATAAAAATTTGCCCTGTGCGTGTCAGGTTCCGCGTCACTGTCGGCGTCGTCCATGAAATGTGTAAATTCCTTTCTGCATCAAGCGGTATTTATGAGTGAATTATAGAAAACTCCCGCTTCATTGTCAAGAAACGTCCGCATTTCTTAACGCTTTCTTATCGCGTTTTCTTACCGATTGTACTCCGGTCACAGCTTCCTGCGGTCAGATTCCTCCCGCTGCCTGCGGAAATAACTGGTCAAATGCCTCGATTGCCGCCTCAGCATCGCTGCCGTCAGCCACCACATAAAAATGCTCTCCCTTTTTCAATTCTCCCGCCTTCAGAATACTCTTTCCATTAAAATGCTTCTCTTCATTTTCCACCGTAATGCTGCTTGCAAAACGGCTGGATAATAAAATCAGCTCCATCATCTGTTTTCTGGCCTTTTCCTCTTCCGGCGCCAGATTGTACTCTCTGCTCTTCATATATCCGTACCCGGTCCTTTCTTCCTCATCCATCTGTCTGATCTCTTTCTATAGATAAATTCCCTTTTCTCTCATATGCTTTCACGTCAGATCATTTTCCCCAGACCTGCATCGTTTCATACGGTCTATCCTTTTCCATTTTACTCTCAAACACTTATTTTTGTAAGCAAATTCCATCTTCCTTTATAAACTTTGTCTATTTTACCCTATATACAGATTTTCTGCCATCTATATTTTTTTCCAAAAGCAGAACCGCTGCCATAAGATCGTGAAATTCTATATTTTTCATTGATTTTTTACCCACAATATAGTATACTGGAAAGATCAAGAACGTATGTTCTGTTTTGTGCAGACAGGAAGGAGGCCGCATTGGAAAACGTAATCAGTCAGTCAAACGACCGGATTGAACCACCACATCTTCAGACTTCTCTCGGGGCAGAAATCAACAGCGGGACGCCGGACCTCCCCCTGGAATCCGGCAGGGAGACATCTTTTTCTACGGATTTATCCGTTGAATTCCGGATTATTTCCCAGCCTTCCGATCTCACCCCCTACTTCCATACAGTAAAAGAAGCGCCGCTTCTTGCCATAGATACGGAGACCACCGGGCTTGACCCGCACAGCGACAGGCTCCGTCTGATTCAGATCAGCGCTCCCGGTATTCCGGTGCTTGTCATCGACTGCGCTGCATTTCTTCCAGATGGATTTGCCTGCCTCAAAGAGCTTCTGAACACTCCCTCGGAAAAGATATTCCACAACGCCAGGTTTGACTTACAGTTTCTAATGGGGATTGGAATCGATTGTTTTCCAGTCTTCGACACGATGCTGGCCGCTCAGCTGCTCCGGCCGTGCGGAGGCCCTTTAAAGGCCGGGCTGGCGGTGGTGGCAGACCACTATCTCGGCATTAAGCTGGATAAGACAGAGCAGACCGGTTCCTGGGACAGCGCCTCCCTGACTGGATCGCAGCTGGCCTATGCCGCGCTGGATGCATGGATTCTTCTGAAGCTGTATGATGTAATGAATCCGCTTCTGGCCCGTCACGGTCTCGGCCGGACGGCTTCCATTGAATTTGCCTGTGTCTCCGCTATTGCCCGTACGGAATACGATGGAATCAATCTCGATCTGGAAAAATGGGATGAGCTTCGCCGGAAGACTGAGAAACAGTACGACGCCGCTCTGGAGACTCTCTATACCTACAGCGGCACCCCCTCCTGCCAGCTGACCCTGTGGGGTGGTGAAGAGGCCCTGGATGTAAACTTTGAGAGCAATCCCTATGTGCTCAAACTGCTGAACCGGTATGGAATTCCGGTCACCTCCACCTCGCGGAGAAGCCTGACCCCCTACCACAGCCAGCCTCTGGTACAGGCCCTTACCGAATACAGAAGACATTCCAAATCCCTCTCCTCCTTCCTCCACCCCATACCGGCCCAGATTCATCCCGTTACTCACCGGCTCCATCCAAAATACATGCAGATCGGCGCCTGGAGCGGGAGAATGAGCTGTTATAATCCCAATATCCAGCAGATTCCGCGGGAAGCTGATTTTCGCAGCTGTTTTACGGCCCCTGACGGAAAAAAGCTGATTCTGGCTGACTACTCTCAGATCGAGCTGCGGGTGGCGGCACAGATCTCCGGCGACTCCAGAATGAAGAGTGCCTGTCAGAAGGGGGAGGATCTCCATGCGCTCACCGCCTCCCTGATTTCCAGCATACCGGTCAGTCAGGTGACCAAAGCACAGCGCCAGGCCGCCAAGGCCGTGAATTTCGGTTTGATATTCGGCATGGGGGCAGAGGGTCTTAAGCAGTACGCAGGCCAGTCGTACGGCGTAGAGATGACATTAGAGGAAGCGGAGCAGTTTCGCAGCGCCTTCTTTCAGAGTTACCGCGGGATCAACTGGTGGCACCACGACTTGAGGGAGAGCCATCCCCTGGAAGGCCGGACGCTCACCGGGCGTAAATTTCTGTTTCCCCCAAACACCGGGCTGGCTGACTTAGCCAATACCCCGGTCCAGGGTACAGCCGCAGATATTCTGAAACACGCCCTTGGACTCCTTGCCTCCAGAATCCGGGGGAGCGACAAAAAAATCGTCGCCATCGTCCACGACGAGATCCTGATGGAAGTCCCCGTGGAAGAGGCAGACGATACGGTCGTTCTGTTAAAGACTGCGATGGAAGAAGCTGCACAGGCGATTCTTCCCGATGTCCCCTGTGAAGCAGATGCAAAGGCAGCCGATTCCTGGGCAGGCAAATAGGCCGCACTGCTGACCGGCATTTCCCAGTTTCACCGGTCAGCAGTTACCGTATCACACTTCACCTGCCAGTTTCATAAGCCGCCGTGCCCTGATACACACCTGTTTTCTGTCGTTTTCCAGGTTCAGTTTAGCAAAGGAGGCCATCTCTGTTCGATAAGCGGTATCCGGGAATTGTTCCAGAAAGCACTCCAGTATATGCCCCTTCGCCACATTTAAGCATTCCGGGGAAGGCACTCCGTGATGAAAAAAAGTATGGCTGTCTATCTTCAGGAGTAAAGGGATGATCGTCTCCTCCTCTTCCGGACAGGCTCTCAGGATCTTCCCCGTACTTGAGACCGCATTGCCAAACTCCGCAACCTGCCGGGATCGGAACGACAGAAGATACCTGGTTCTCATTTTCATCCAGATATCTTTCCCGCCTGCTTCTAAAAGTCCCGGAAGCGTAAGAAGCATCCCCCACCTGATAAAATTATTATCGCTGTCCAAAAGCCCGATCAGGCGATCCACATATGGAAGAAGCATGGCGGGGCGCTCTTCACTGATCTTCCGAACCGCCTTCTCAGCCTGATACTTAACCGCCGTTTTCTCCTTCTCCATCACCTCGATAAACAGCGGAATCACAGAGGCATCTCTGTACCCCAGTTCCGCATACACCTTCGGATCCTCTTTTTTTCTCAGTTCCGTCATAAGCTGTTCCCAATCCATAAACCGTCCCTCCTCGTATAATAAGTTTATAGCCAAGCAAAACAGGCTATAGACTTATTCTTTTTGTGGTATAGATGTAAGGATATTCTGTGATGTCATATCAGGAGGGGTCTCCTCCAGGAGCGCTGGTTCAT